>JAHWJE010000385.1 GCA_019348575.1 Actinomycetota bacterium
TCAGCTCGTCGTCGGAGCGGGCCAGCCGGTCGAACCATGCCCACCACTCGGACCTGGCCTCACGCCGGTGCCAGTCCAGCACGTCGGACAGGAGGCGCCTGGCCCGCTGTTCGGCGTCGTCGTCGGTGCGGTCGTCGGGGAGGCCGGCGGTGAGCCCGGCCGCCAGTGCCGCCGTGCGCTCGTCCGCCTCGGCCACCGAGGTCGACGGCGCGCCGGAGACCGGGAGCGGCCGGGAGAGCTCGCGGCCGTCGAGCGCCTCCAGCTCGGCCCGCCGGTCCTCGAGCCAGTCCCGCAGAGCCAGCGTCGAGCGGCAGTCCTCCTCGTTGTAGGCCCGGATGGCCTCCAGGATCGAGGGCCGGGGCGAGGCCAGCCACTGCTCGTAGGCCACGATGCTCGAACCGCCGTCGGTGATCTCCCCCTCCCGGGGATCGAGGTAGAGCGGCTCCAGCTTCTTGAGCCCGTAGCCCTCCTGGGACACGAGCACGCCCTGGCGCACCACCCGGTAGAGGTCGACGAACACCTGCCCCCGCAGCAGCCGGTCGACCTCGGCCTGCGTCAGCGGGACGGGCTCGTTGGAGGCCCCGACGAAGCCCGTGACGCCGGGCGTGCCCTTGACGAGGCCCCAGGAGTCCTCGTTGAGCTCCATGTTGACGAGCACGTACCCCGGCATCGTGCGCTTCTCGACCGTGACCTTCTGGTTGTCCTTCATCTCCGAGACGGACTCCGTCGGCACGACGACCTGGCGGACGTTGCGCTTCTGGTTCAGCGAGACGACGCGGTGCTCGAGGTTCTGCTTGACCTTGTTCTCGTGGCCTGAGTAGGTGTTTACGACGTACCAGCGAAACATGTTGCCTTCGAAGTTCGGAGTTAGAGGATGAGGTCGATGATCTGGCGCGCTACGACGTCGGCGAGCCCGAGAAAGGCGCCGGCGACGACGACGAAGCCGAGGACGACAGCCGTCGCCTGCCCGACCTGACGGCGATTCGGCCAGTCGACCCGCTTGAGCTCCGAGACGCACGCGCGCAGGAAGTTGAGCAGGCGCGAGCCGCCCTTGTCCGGCGGCGCGGCGGCCGACGGGGCGAGATCGCCGGCGCCCCTGGCGAGGCGCTCGTCCTCGACGGCGCCGGCATCGAGGTCGTCGTCGAGCGTGACGGAGTCGTCGGGGATGCCGGCTGCTCCCGCGACGATCGCGGCCTCCACCCGGTCGACCTCGGCCGAGACGTGGTCGAGCGACCCCGGGACGTTCTCGCGGTGGAGCTTCTGCTTGCGATCTTTCGCGCGCTGGCGATGACGGGCCATGGGATGCGGGGGTTCCTGACCGCTACCGGGTCTCCCGGTGGCTCGTGTGCTGCCTGCACCACTTGCAGTACTTGCGCAGGGAGATCCGCTCGGGATTGTTGCGCTTGGACTTGTTCGTCTGGTAGTTGCGCCGCTTGCAGACCTCGCACGCGAGGGTCACAGCGATGCGCACGTCTCCGCGGGCCATGCGGTAGCTCCGTTGCGGCGAGAGGACAGAAAAACGACCTGCGGTTGCAGGTCTGCCGAGCAGGATAGCGCGCGCCGGGTCGGCGCCGCGATCCGTTCATGGGGCGTCGTCGCCGCGCGCCGGGGGCCGAGACCGAGGCGACTGGAGACTGGCGGCCCTCAGCGCTTGCGCAGCACGCGGAAGCTGCGCGCGCCAGCGACGACCTGCTTGCCGGCGGCGTCCACGCCGACGACCTTCCAGCGGTGGCGGCCGGGACGGCTCACGCGCTTGCGCATCAGCGACCGCTTGCCCGCCCGGACGGTGCCGATGCGGCGCCCGTCGAGCAGCAGGAAGAACGCGAGCGGGAATGCCTGCGCCAGCGTCATGCGATTGTCCCCACGGGCCGCTCCCCACCTGAATCGAGCCTCTACGGCTGGCCCATCCTACAGTCAGCTTACCCAGCGGGGGACGCCCCGGCAAGCGCCCTCGCGCCCACTTGCACCTCGCCGCGCCCGGCGGACGCGGCGGACGGAGTCGCGGCGGCGCTGTGCCACTGCATGGCGGGGTCGCTCGGGGTGCGCGCGTGATCAGCCGGCTGCGCGGACAGCTCCTCACCCGCGACCCCGAGGGCATCGTCGAAGTGGAGACGCCGGGCGGCGTGGTGTACGAGGCCGAGGTGCCGCTGACCGTGCTCCAGCGCATGCCCGCGCCCGGCGCGCCAAAGCAGGTCTTGGACATGTACAAAGAGGATTATGAGATCACGAGTGGGCCGGAGGGGCTTTACATGCACCCGCCGCGCAAGCCCGGCTGGGGGCTCGACCTCCAGGTCGTTCGTGTCGTTAGCTGACGGTGTCCTTGCGTCGCGTGGAGGAGGGAAGTCTTGGCTAGTTCGAGTGAGAGCGCTTCGGCCGCCCCTCCGGGGACCGTGCGATGGCTGATCGTCGCGGCGGCCTTCGTCATCGCGGCGGTCGCCTATCTCGACCGGAGCAACATCTCCATCGCCGCTCCGATCCTTAAGAAGGATCTTGCGCTTTCCGACGTCCAGCTCGGCACTATCTTCAGCGCGTTCGTAATCGGCTACGCAGTCTGTCAGCCTTTCGCGGGTCGTATTGCCGACCGATTCGGCCCTTATAAAGTCATTGCCATCGGCATTCTTTGGTGGAGCGTGCTGACCGC
>JAHWJE010000386.1 GCA_019348575.1 Actinomycetota bacterium
CGTTCGTCGTCGGCACGCACGCGCTCGTCGAGCCCGACGTGCGCTTGCACCGACTGGCGGTCGTCGTCGTCGACGAGCAGCACCGCTTCGGCGTGCGCCAGCGCGCCGCGCTCGACGCCAAGGCCGGGGGGGCGGGGTCGGACCTCGTGCCGCACGTCCTGCACATGACGGCGACGCCGATCCCGCGCACGATGGCCCTGCTGCGCTACGGCGACCTCGACGTCACGACCCTGCGCGAGCTGCCGCGCGGCCGGCGCCCGGTGACGACGCACGTCGCCTCGAGCGACGCCGAGCGTGCCCGCGCCTACGAGCGCATCCGCGAGGAGCTCGACGCCGGGCGCCAGGCGTTCGTCGTCTGCCCGCTCGTCGAGGAGTCCGAGGCGCTGCAGGCGCGCGCGGCAACCGCGGAGTACGAGCGCCTGCGCGGCGGCGAGCTGAAGGACTACCGCGTCGCGCTGCTGCACGGCCAGATGCGCCCGAAGGACAAGCAGGCGGCGATGCTCGGCTTCGCCGCCGGCGGCGCCGACGTGCTCGTCGCGACGACCGTCATCGAGGTCGGCATCGACGTGCCCAACGCGACGGTCATGCTCGTCGAGGGCGCCGAGCGCTACGGGGTCAGCCAGCTGCATCAGCTGCGCGGACGCGTCGGCCGCGGCGAGCACGCCTCGATCTGCCTGCTGTTCGGGCCCAAGACGGCGGCGCGCCTGCGCGCGCTGGAGCAGCACTCCGACGGCTTCAGGCTGGCGCAGATCGACCTCGAGCTGCGCGACGAGGGCGAGCTCGCGGGCACACGGCAGTCCGGCCTCGCGCAGTTCACGGTCGCCCGGCTGCCCGAGGACGAGCTGCTCGCCGAGGCCGCCAAGACCTACGCCGAGGGCCTCCTGGCGGCCGATCCGGAGCTGGCGGCGCCCGAGCACGCGCTGCTCGCCGACGCCCTCACGGCGGCCTACGGGGCGGCCGAGCTCGCGCCGCTGCCGGCGTGAGGAGCGTGGTGTGCCGAATGATCGTCGCCAGACGACGGAAATTCGACACACCGCGGCCGGATCTGAACGGCAACACAACCGTCCCGCGCACCGCATGAGGGTCGTCGCCGGCGCCTACGGCGGGCGGCGCCTCGTGGCGCCGCGGGGCGCCGAGACGCGGCCGACGAGCGACCGCGTGCGCGAGGCGCTGTTCAGCGTGCTCGGCGCCTCGGTGCAGCGCGCGCGCGTGCTGGACCTCTTCGCCGGCTCCGGGGCGCTGGGCATCGAGGCGCTCTCGCGCGGCGCCGCCAGCGCGGTGTTCGTGGACCGCGCGCCGCGGGCGATCCAGGCGATCCGGGCCAACCTCGCGGCGATCGGAATCGACGCCGAGGTGCGGCAGGTCGAGGCGCGCTCCTGGCTGCGCACGGCGTCCGCGCGGGCGGAGGCATACGATCTGGTCTTCCTCGACCCCCCCTACCGGCGCGCCGGCGAGCTGGGACGGGAGCTTTCGGAGGGGCTGGCCGCGGTGCTCGCGCCCGGCGCCCGCGTCGTGACCGAGAGCGACCGCCGCGAACCGCTGGAGCTCGGACTGCCACTTGCCGACGAGCGGCGCTACGGCGACACCGTCATCCGCATCCATGACACCTGACCACCGCATCGCCGTCTGCCCGGGCTCCTACGACCCGATCACGAACGGCCACCTCGACGTCATCTCGCGCGCCGCGCACCTCTTCGACGAGGTCATCGTGGGCGTCGTCAACCTGCCCCAGCGCAAGGGCAAGACGCTCTTCAGCGTCGACGAGCGGCTGAGCTTCATCGCCGCGGCGACCGCGCACCTCGCGGGGGTTCGCGCCGAGCCGTTCTCGACCCTCGTCGTCGAGTTCGCGCGCGAGAACGGGGCGCGCTCGATCGTCAAGGGACTGCGCGCGATCTCCGACTTCGAGTACGAGTTCGAGATGCACCAGCTCAACCGCCTGCAGGCGCCGGACATCGACACGCTCTACCTCATGGCCAGCCCGCAGTACAGTTTCCTCAGTTCCAGCGGGATCAAGGAGCTCGCGACGTTCGGTGGCAACATCGAAGAGCTCGTCCCGGACCGGGTGGCGGCACGGTTGAAGGAAGAGCTGGGCCGCTAGCGAACAGAAGGATTGCCATGGACGTCCTCGTACTCATCGACAAGCTCGACGACTTGGTGCACAACGCCAAGCCGGTCCCGATGACCGGTCAGGTCCGCGTCGACAAGGACGAGATCTACGACATCCTCGACCAGATGCGCGCCGACTACAACCTGGACGACGACTGCCTGCAGACCACAGGCAACCCATGCTTGGCCCTCTTCGTCGAACGCATGGGCCAGTACGCCACCGGTGACTTCGGCATCAACTTCCGCGGGCGCCCGGTGTCGGAGCTGTTCCTCGAACGCATGCCGGTGACCATCCGGCTGACCGTGATCGCGCTGGTCTTCGAGACGATCGTCGGCATCACCCTGGGCGTCATGGCTGGACTGCGTAAGGACAAGTTCGTCGACAACCTCGTCCGCTTCTCCACCGTGCTGTTGATCGCGTTCCCCGTCTTCGTCTTCGGCACGCTGGCTCAGGTCTTCATCGGTCTCGAGCTGGGACTACGGCTGCGAGAGGCCGACTGGGTGCCCTC
>JAHWJE010000387.1 GCA_019348575.1 Actinomycetota bacterium
GCTCGCCGCGCAACTGGAGCAGCACCACGTCGCCGTCTTCACGATCAGTCCGGGGCTCGTTCGCACGGCGCTCACGCAGCGGCTGGGAGACGACGCGCCGTGGACGCCGCCCTCGCTGGCGCCGCAGCTCGTCCGGGTGCTGGCCTCGGGTCGCGCCGACCGCCTGACGGGCAGGTACATCCATGCCGAGCACGACAGCATCGAGGATCTGATCGCGCGCGCCGACGAGATCGTCGAAAACGACCTGAACGCGATCCGCCTGCGCCGGTGAGACCGTCGACGGCTGGGCATGGCGGCGGTGGACGGCAGGATTATCGTCACGATGCAAAGAACGGAGGCAGCATGACCAGACAGGGCAGCCGCGCAGCGACCGTCGCTGTTGTCGTCGCGATCACGGCCGGCATGACCGGATGCGGCGGTGAGGACTCCCCCAGCAACGAGGAGTTCGTCGCGCAGGCCAACAGGATCTGCGAACGCCACCACGCGAGGATCAGCGCGGAGGCCAGCAAGGTGCTCGCGGGTGGAGACCTGCCCAGCCCGCGCGAGTTCGGCGAGCTTGCGCGCAGGACGATCATCCCCGAGTTCAGCGCGCAGATCGAGGAGCTGCGCGCGCTGGAGCCCTCCGAGGACAAGGCCGAGGAATTCCGCAGCTGGCTCGCCGATTCGACGCAGCTGAAGAACCGCCTGGAGCGCAACCCGGCGCTGATCCAGAACCCTCAGGCGCTCCAGCAGGTCAACGCGCAGGTCGGGCAGCTGGGGCTGGCCGACGAGTGCCGGGTCGGACCGAGCTGAGCGGCCGCGCGGCGTGAGGACGCGGGCGCGCTGGGGTCTTCTCGGCTCCTACGCGCTCGTCGTGCTCGTGCTCGTGACGCTGAACTTCTGGCTGCCTCGAGCGCTGCCGGGGCAGCCGATCCAGACGCTCAGCGATCCGCGTTCGGAGACGTTCGTCGCAGATGCCGACACGCGCGCCGAGCTCGAGCGCTACTACGGGCTCGACCAGCCGCTGCCCGCCCAATACGCCGCCTACATCCAGGATCTCGCGACGGGCGACCTCGGAACGTCGATCCGCCACCACGCGCCCGTCGCCGACGTGCTCGGCGGGCGGATCGGCTGGACGCTGCTGCTGGTCGCCACGGCGCTCGTGCTCGGGACCGCGGTCGGGATGCTCGCCGGCGTGCACTCGGGCTGGCGGCGTGGCAGGCCGGTCGACCGGCGCCTCGTCGCGCTGTTTCTGGCGCTCGACAACCTGCCGTCGTTCTTCCTCGCCTCGCTGGCGGCGTACGTCCTCGCCGTCAGGCTGGGCTGGTTTCCGCTCTACGGCGCACGTACCCCGTTCGCCGAGTCCGCCGGGCCGCTGCACGAGCTGCTCGACGTGGCGCATCACCTGGCGCTCCCGGCGACGGTCCTCGCGCTGCAGTTCCTGACGTTCCAGTACCTGGTGATGCGCGCGAGCATGGTCGGCGAGCTCGGGGCGGACTACCTGATGCTCGGACGCGCGAAGGGCATGAGCGACCGCGTGCTGAAGTACCGCTACGCCGCCCGCAACGCGCTGCTGCCCGCCGTCACCGTCGCGGCCCTGCACGTTCCCCTCGCTGTCACCGCCGCGATCTTCGTCGAGACGGTGTTCGCGTACCCGGGCGTCGGTCGTCTGCTGTTCGAATCGGTCGGCGACCGCGACTACCCGCTGATGCAGGGCTGCTTCCTCGTCCTGAGCATCGGCGTGGTCGGCGCGAACCTGCTCGCCGACCTGCTCTACCGGCGCCTGGACCCGAGGACCGCGCCGTGACGGGGCGTCCGCCGGTCGTGCTCTGGATCGGCGCCGCGATCGTCGGCTGCCTCGCGCTCGTCGCCGTGCTCGCGCCGGTGCTCGCCCCGCACGACCCGCGGGCGATCTCCGGGCCGTCGCTGCAGCCGCCGAGCGCCCGTCATCTGCTGGGCACCAACGACTCCGGGCAGGACCTCCTGTCGCAGCTCATCTGGGGCGCGCGCAGCTCGATGATCGTCGCCGCCTGCGCCGCCGGCCTGGCGGTCGGATTCGGCGCGCTCGTCGGGGCCGCGGCGGGACTGGCGCGCGGCGTGGTCGATGTCGTGACGATGCGGGTCATCGACGTCGCTCTCGCCGTTCCCGCGCTGCCGCTGCTGATCCTCATCGTCGCGCTCGCCGGCCCGAGCCGGGCGACCGTCATCCTCGTCATCGCGCTCGCCGGGTGGCCGGCGATCGCGCGCGTCGTGCGCAGCCAGACGCTCACGCTCGCCCGGCGCGGATACGTGCACGCGGCGCAGGGCTTCGGCGCGCGCTCGACGTACGTGGTCCGCCGGCACCTGCTGCCCGCCGTCGGTCCGCTCGTCGCCGCGAGCTTCGTCTACTGGGCGGCGACGGCGGTCACGCTGCAGGCGGGGCTGGCGTTCCTCGGGCTGAGCGACCCGACGGAGGTCAGCTGGGGCGCGCTGCTGCACCGCGCCCTCGAGCACCAGGGCGTGTACGTCACGTCGCAGTGGACGTGGGCGGTCCTGCCGCCAGGCCTGGCGATCACGCTGGCCGCCGTCGGACTCGCGTTCATCGGCTTCGGACTCGAGCCGCGCTCCAACCCGCGCTGGGAGCGC
>JAHWJE010000388.1 GCA_019348575.1 Actinomycetota bacterium
TGTTCTGCCCCGGCAGGTCGGGGTTCGCAATGCCTGGCAGCCACACGACGACTCCGAGCGCGGCGCCGAGCAATGCACCGGTCCAGACGGGCCACGGGGCAAGCGGTGGAGCGACCAGCGTGGCATCGACGGCGTCCGGCTTCGAGCGCGCCAGCCGCGGCGTCGCCAACCCCCACACGAGTGGCGGGAGCAAGGACAGCACCGCGACCACCGCCAGTGGCAGTGCGAGCCCGATCGAGCCGAGCAGCTGCGATGTCACAACCAGCAGCCCGACGGCGGTCGGAACCGCAACCGCGAGACTCAGTAGCCGCTCGCGCAAGCCGGCAAGCCACGCGGCTAGCACGCCCAGCAGAACCAGAGGCGCTCCGACCGCGAGGAGCTGCGCGCCCACGAGCCCCGCGTCGTCCACGTCGAGCCCGCGACGAACGCGATCCTCGAAGTCGATCGCGAGGTCGCAACCCTGCTGACCTCGCGCAGGGAGACCCGCTGATGTCCAGCCATCCCAGCCGGATCGCAGCCGATGCCGCGATCGAGCGCCTGCCCGTCACGCTTCCGCGCCTCGGCGAGATGAAGCGCCTCGGCGAGCCGATCGTGATGGTGACGGCGTACGACTTCCCCAGCGCGCGCGCCGCCGAGGCGGCCGGCGTGGACATCGTGCTCGTGGGCGACTCCGGCGCGATGACGGTGCTCGGCTACCCCTCGACGGTGCCCGTCGAGCTCGACGAGCTGCTCGTCCTCGCGCGCGCCGTGCGGCGCGGGCTGCGCACGCCGCTGCTCGTCGGCGACATGCCCTTCGGCTCCTACGAGGTCTCGGACGGGCAGGCGATCACGAACGCCGTGCGCTTCGTCAAGCAGGCCGGCTGCGACGCGATCAAGCTCGAGGGCGGTGGCGCGACGTCGTGCGCCCGCGCCCGGGCGATCGTCGGCGCCGGCATTCCCGTGATGGGGCACGTCGGCCTGACGCCGCAGACGGCGACGGCGCTCGGCGGCTACCGCGCGCAGGGCCGCAACGCCGCGGCGGCCGCGCGCATCGCGGCCGACGCGCTGGCGCTGCAGGACGCCGGCTGCTTCTCGATCGTCTTCGAGGCGATCCCGTCCGACGTCGCGGAGCTGCTGATGGCGCGCATCGAGGTCCCGGTGATCGGGATCGGCGCCGGGCCCGCGACCGACGGCCAGGTGCTCGTCTTCCACGACCTGCTGGGGATCCGCGAAGGGCTCGGCGCCCGCTTCGTCAAGCGCTACGCCAACCTGCAGGACGAGATGGTCGCCGGGGTCGGCGCGTTCGCCGACGACGTGCGCTCGCGGCGCTACCCCGCCCCCGAGCACGGCTACGCGATCGATCCCGAGGAGCTTTCCTCGTTCCGGGAGCGCCTGACGTAGAGTGCCCTCGCATGCCCCCTCGTCTCTCGAACGTCTTCGCGCCGAAGGACCGCGTCTTCTTCGACCTCTTCGAGGAATCGGCCGCCAACGCGCTGCGCGCGGCCGAGCTGCTCGACGAGATGCTGCGCACGTTTCCCGAGCGCAACGACCTTGCGCGATCGATCCTGCTCTGCGAGCAGGAGGGCGACCGGATCACGTACGACATCATCCAGCGGCTGAACACGACCTTCGTGACGCCGATCGACCGCGAGGACATCCTCGGGCTGGCATCGGGGCTGGACGACATCGTCGACCTCACCGAGGAGGTCGCCGACTACCTCGGCCTGTACAAGATCGAGGCGCCGATGGAGCAGGCCCAGCGGCTCGCGGAGATCCTGACGGAGTGCTGCCGGCGGGTCGCCGAGGCGGTGCCGCGGATCCGCGGCTTCAAGAACGTCTCGCACTACACGAGTGAGATCCACCGCCTCGAGACCGATGGCGACCGCGTCACCCGGGAGGCGGTCGCTTCGCTGTTCGACACCGGGATCGATCCGATGGTCGTGATTCGCTGGAAGGACATCTTCGAGCGCCTCGAGGAGGCGATCGACGCCACCGAGCACATCGCGAACATCATCGCGAACATCATCGACAAGAACTCCTGACCGCACACCTCCCGGTGGACAGCGACATCATCCTGGTGATCGTCGTCGCGACGGCGCTCGTGTTCGACTTCACGAACGGCTTTCACGACGCCGCGAACGCCGTCGCGACCTCGATCTCGACGCGCGCGCTGGCGCCGAAGACGGCGGTCACGCTGTCGGCGATCCTCAACTTCGCCGGCGCATTCATCTCGCTCGAGGTCGCCGCGACCGTCGCGGGCGGGATCGTCGACGCCGGGCTGGTCACGACGACCGTGATCTTCGCCGGCCTGATCGGGGCGATCTTCTGGAACGTCCTCACCTGGTACTTCGGGCTCCCGTCGAGCTCGTCGCACGCGCTGATCGGCGGGGTCGTCGGAGCGGCCTTCGCCGCCGCGGGCGCCGACGCGGTGCTCGTCGGCGGCCTGCTGGAGAAGGTGATGGTGCCGGCCCTCGTCGCTCCGCTCGTCGCGTTCGCCGCGGCGGGAGCGTGCATCCTCATCACGTACCGGCTGGTCGGCCGTCTGCGGCCGGGAGCCGTCGACGGCGGCTACCGCCTCGGTCAGATCGCGAGCGCGAGCCTGCTTTCGCTGTCG
>JAHWJE010000389.1 GCA_019348575.1 Actinomycetota bacterium
TCGCACGAGCTACGCACGCCGATCTTCTCGATCAGCGGCTTCCTCGAGCTGCTCGAGGACGAGGAGCTCGACGACGAGACGCGGCGCCAGTTCGTCGCCACCGTCCGCGAGCAGGTCGAGCGCCTGGGCAAGCTCGCCACCGACCTGCTCGACCTCTCGCGCCTGGAGGCCGGGTCGCTCGAGCTGCGCCGCGAGCAGACCGACCTCGGCCAGCTCACGCGCGCCGTCAGCGCGGAGTTCGCGCCGGCGGTCGACAAGCACGAGTCGACGCTCGAGGTGCGGCTGGGAGCCGAGCGCATCGACGCCGTCTGCGACCGCGAGCGCGTCGCGCAGGTGCTGCGGATCCTGATCGACAACGCGCTCACGCACACGCCGTCCGGCACGGGCGTCGTCGTCTCCGCCGTGCGCGACAACGGCTCGGTCCGGCTTTCCGTCAGCGACGACGGGCCGGGCATCAGCGACGCCGCGGCGCAGCGCGTCTTCGAGCCGTTCTTCACCTCCGACGACGCGCAGGGATCCGGCCTCGGGCTGGCGATCGCGGCCGAGCTCGCCGAGCGGATGGAGGGCTCGCTCGACGTCGAGCCGGCAGCGGGGCGCACGACGTTCGCGCTCGAACTGCCGGCGTGAGAGGCTCCGCTTGCGTCCCGCCGGGAACGGGAAGAAACGTGCGCACGAGGCGGCGCCCGCGCTCGGCGCGCGTCGCTCGCGCTGAAGCCCGGCCCCAGGAGGTCACTTTGCAGCATCGCAACCGCAAGGCCGCGCACCGTTCGGCTGACGCCCGCTCGGCGTCGGCAGCAGACCGACGCCGCGGCGCGGCCGCAGTCCGGCCGGCATGACGTCCAGGGACGGCGATTCCGGTCAGCGCGCGCCGCTGGTGCTCGTCTCCAACCGCGGGCCCGTGACCTTCGACGTCGACGGCTCGTTCACGCGCGGCACCGGCGGCCTCGTGACGGCGCTGACGGGGCTTGCGACGCACCGCGACGCCGTCTGGATCGCGTCGGCGATGACCGAGGGCGACGTGCGCAAGTCGCGCGAGCGCGGCGGTCGCGCGTTCAAGGTCGACACGCCCACGGGCGAGTACCACGTCCGCCTCGTCGTCTCCGAGCCGGAGGCCTACGACCGCTTCTACAACGTCGTCGCCAACCCCTTGCTGTGGTTCATCCAGCACTACCTCTGGGACCTCTCCAACGCGCCCGACATCCGCGAACACGAGGTCGAGGCCTACGAGCAGGGCTACAAGGTCGTCAACGACGACCTCGCGCGCGCCGTGATCGAGCAGATCGAGGGCGACGAGGAACCGATCGTGATGGTCCACGACTACCACCTCTACACCCTGCCGGCCGTCATCCGCGCGGCCCGGCCCGACGTCTTCCTGCACCACTTCATCCACATCCCCTGGACGCAGCCCGACGCCTGGCGCGTGCTCCCCAAGCGCATGCGCGACGAGATCTACCGGGGCGTGCTGGCAAACGACATCGTCGGCTTCCACACGCGCTCCTACCGCTGGAACTTCCTGCAGTGCTGTCGCGACCTGTTGGACCTCGAGGTCGACTTCGAGCGCGGGGTCGTGCAGATCGACGGGCGCGAGGTCTGGGTGCGCTCGTATCCGCTGCCGATCGACTACGAGGCGATGCGCAAGATCGCCGCGAGCAAGCGGACGGCGGAGTTCGAGGCCGAGATCGAGCGCCGCCGCCGCAGGCACATCATCCTGCGCGTCGACCGCGCCGACCTGTCCAAGAACGTGCTGCGCGGCTTCAGCGCGTTCGATCAGTTCCTCGAGGAGCACCCCGAGTTCCACGAGGACGTCACGTTCATCGCGCAGCTCATGCCGTCGCGGATGGACGTGGCCGAATACCGGGAGTACCTCGATCGGATCGAAGCGCTCGTCGCGATCGTCAACCACCGCCACGGCACGCCGGACTGGATGCCGATCCAGCTCAAGCTGCGCGACGACCTCGAGGAGGCGGTCGCGGCCTACAAGCAGTACGACGCGATGATCGTCAACCCGATGTTCGACGGGATGAACCTCGTCGCCAAGGAGGCGGCGCTCGTCAACGAGCGCGACGGGGTGTCGATCCTGTCGGAGAACACCGGCGCGCACGAGGAGCTGGGCGAGTGGGCGATCAGCGTCAACCCGTTCGACATCAAGGAGACCGCGGACTCGATCTTCCGCGCGCTGACGATGAGCGCCGAGGAGCGCGAGCGGCGCGCGCACGGGCTGAAGGCCGCGGTGACCGAGCGCGATCCGGGAGACTGGGTCGACGAGCAGCTCGCGGACATCAAGGCCAAGGGCGTCGCGATGGACCGCTCCGCCGTCTGATTCCGAGTCGGGCTCAGCCGAACTCCGATCGGAACTCGGGCGCCGGCACGCCGATCCGGTGCAACAGCTCGTACGTCTCCGCCTTGTCGTTGGAGCGGCGGATCGTCCCGGGCGCCGAGACGAGCACCGGTACCGGGAACCGCTCGCGCTGCGCCGCCAGCCCCTCCAGGTCGAACGACGACTGCGGCAGGACCGCGTCCACCCGCTCGCGCTCGACGACGTCGAGGATCGCGTCCGCGAACGCCGGATCCGACCCCGCCGGAACCAGGTGG
>JAHWJE010000038.1 GCA_019348575.1 Actinomycetota bacterium
ATCAAGATCAACGCGGTCGGCATGCGCGGCTTCACGGAGACCGAGATCCTGCCGATGGCGGAGTTCGCGCGCTCGCATCCCTACGAGGTTCGCTTCATCGAGTTCATGCCGCTGGACGCCGATCACGCCTGGGACCCGAGCCTCGTGCTGACCGGCGAGGAGATTCGCGCGGCGATCCACGAGGTCTATCCGCTCGAGGCCCAGCCGCGCGAGCCGAGCGCCACCGCGCGCGTCTACCGCTTCGCCGACGGCACGGGGAAGATCGGCTTCATCAATCCGGTCTCGGAGCCGTTCTGCGGCGACTGCGATCGCATCCGGGTGACCGCTGAGGGCAAGTTGCGCACCTGCCTGTTCAGCCTTCACGAGACCGACCTGCGGGCGCCGATGCGCGACGGCGCGTCGGACGACGAGCTGCGCGAGACGATCCGCGACGCCGTCTGGCGCAAGGAGCTCAAGCATCACGTCAACGAGCCCGGCTACCGCCAGCCCGAGCGCTCGATGTCGCAGATCGGCGGTTGAAGCTGTTTCCTCCCTCCGTCTCGTAGGGGGCTGGTAGAGGGGCCCGGGGGGCGCGACATGGCGCCCTTGCCCACTGCTGACGCAGCCACCGAAGGAGCGGACGCGTCGCGGGCCGGATCTCGGCGAGTCAACGTATCTCGAACGAGCCGGCGATCGCGTCGAACGTCGGCTGCAGCGCAGGCAGCTTTGACGCCGGAACCGCCTGCAGCACGATCTGGATGAGCCGGTCGCCCTTGAAGAGGAAGTAGTGGACGTGTGCGCCCAACCCGCCGCCCTCCCTCCGATACGTGTACGTGTACCGGTAGCCGGGAAGCCCGTCGATCATCACCGCGACCGGCTCGGGAACCGCCGTGATGCGGTCGTCCGCGCGCAGCAGGTCGTCGGTCAGCGGGCGGACGATCGGCAGCGTCTCGGACGTCACCGTCTCGAGGTTCGACGGGCGGACGCTGACGCTCACGGCCGCGGACGCGTCCGGTGACGCCGCGACGATACGGACGCGCTGGTCGCCCGGCAGGCGCCGCTTCCACGTACCGGGATACGCGATCGACACATCGGTCAGCGTGTCTGTGAAGCGTTTGGTCTCGGGCGGGGCCGGCTCTTGCGCCGCGGGGGGAGGCGTCTCAGCCGGCGTCGGGACGATGCTGCGCCCGACGACGCCACCGACCACAAGCGCGAGCACGGCGAAGAGGGCGAGCACGCCCACGACGCCTGCGACGAGCCACTTGCGCTCCATGGCACGCCAGCCTGAAAAAAGAGTCCGGCCGGAGCCGGACTCTTTCTCAGCGTTCAGCGCTCCCTCGGCTCCTCGATCCTGCGGCCCTCCGCGTCGCGCGTACGCGTGCCGGGCGTCTGCGCGCTCTCGTACGGAGAGTGCACGGGATCCTTGCCGATGACCGGCGACTTCGGGATCCTCCGGCTCGGGTCGCGACGATCCGGCGGCGCCGGGTAGAGCTTCGCGACCTCGGTCGTGGAGTACTGCGGATCGCGGACAGCCGCGCCCTTCTCGTGCGCGACGCCGATCGGCGCCCCGCGGCCCAGGCCGGCGAGGATGCCGACACCGCGCGTGTACACGGTGCCGACGTTGACGACCTTGCCCGTCCGGCCGACGCGGCGCAGGAACTTCGCGCCCTCGCCCGGGAACAGCGACTCGACGAGACCCGCTGAGTCCGGACCGGCCTTCTTCAGCATCAGGTTCTCGAGCGCGTCGCGCGTGACGACGAGGTTCGCGTTGATGTCGTCGACGATCGGGTTGACCGGCGCCGTCTTCTCGACGATCTCCCCGACCAGGGGAAGCACCACGCTCAATCCGTTGTAGATCTTGAACAGCTGCATGATCGTCGCGATCAGGTAGATCGCCGCCGCCGCGATGATCAACGCGGCCAGCAACAGGATGAGTGCTACTTGAATCTCCATAGGGGCCCCCTAGTAGTCCGGCAGCGCGGCATCGAGTGAGCTGCCGTAGTCGAGCACGGACTCCCGGATCGACTTGATGTAGCCCTGCGTCGTGAGCAGGACGGCCACCGCATCGAGGTCCCTGGACGCCGCCGCCGCAATGCCGGCGATCGCGTCGATCTTCGGCGGGATGCTCGAAGCTGCCGCGAACACGCGCTTCAGGCAGGAGACGAGGAGCACGGCCGACGCGATCAGGACGATGACCGTGATCCAGAGTGCTAGATCAGCAATATCCATATCGCTCAGCCCCCCTGCGCCTTGCGCACGACGAGGCGGGCCTTGCCCGCGATCACCGGCAGCGTGTCGACGATGATCTTCAGCGGACCGTTGACGTCCGCCACGAGCTTGTCCAGCGGACGCAGGTGCTGTGACTCCACGTTCGCAAGGATGCTGCCGAGCTTGCCGAGGCCATCGGAGATGACCTCCAGTCGCTTCCCCACCATCGTGAGAGCGGTGGCGAGGATCACGACCAGCAGCACCGCCGCCAGCATGCTCAGAAGGATCATGACCTCAGTGCTCATACCGTCTCTCCTGCCGCCGTGTAACCGTCGGTGAGCGCGTTCATGTAGCCGTCCTGGATGATCGCCTCTTCGATGATCAGGTTGAGGACGGGTGGCGTGGCGGCGAGCTTCGGGATGTTCTGCGTCTGCGAGGAGACGACGCCCGCCGTCTCCAGCAGGCTCGCGACGCTCGCCTGGATGTCCTTCACGAGACTCAACAGGAGCATCATGAGGATGATCACGACCGCGAGCACGACGTAGCTCATCCCGATGACGACCTGCCAGATCGCGTGCGTGTCGTGTGATGATGCGATTACGTCCATCATTTACCCACCGCCACCTTCCGCAGGGCCCGGGCCATGTGAAGGATCCGGACCGCCGAGTCGTTGACCCTGTCGACACCGTCAGCGAGGCTCGACGATTGAGCCCTGACGGTGTCGACGCCCGCATCGGCCTCCGCCGCCTGGTCTGCGATCCGCGCCGCCAGCGTGAGGATGACGGACACGATGATCACGACGACCACGATGACGAAGAACGCCAGGCCCATGCCGATGTACCAATCGGTGTACGTAGCAGCCATTACCTGACACACCCCGTTCCACCGATTCGGTTGCCGGTCAGCGCCTTCTCGAGAAGCTGCAGCGGGAGGTTGAGACACCCGAGGAGGTCGAACGGCGGCGAGCAGTCGATGCTGTTCGCGTGGCCGTTGATGTGTGAAGCGAACGGGCCATTGCGGCCCTGCTGGCCCACGTTGGCGTCGATGCCGACGAAGTCCGTCTTGATCGGCGCCGCGGTGTTGTCGATGTCAGTGGCCAGGCCGACGATGGTCGCAACGGCGCGGTCGATGCTGTTGACCCGGCTGAGGATCGAACCACCGCTCACCAGGATGCTCCGGGCGCTGCGGTTGATCTCCCGGGCGGACCGATCGATCGTCCCGACGTTGCCTCCGATCCCGAGCACGCTCGTGTTGATCGAGCTCGCGCTGCCGAAGATCTGATCCACGGTGGTGCCGATCTGCAGCACCGTCGAGTTGATCTCACCGGCGACCGAGTTGATCTGCCCCACCTTGCCGAGGATCCGCTTCAGCTTCGGGTCGATGCCCTTGCTCGCGAGCTCGAGCGTCGTCGCGAGATGCCCCGACAGCGGCTCAGCCGCCCGGAGGATCTTCGTCGACGTGTCCCGGATCGTCCTCGCCTGGTCGATGAAGGGGGCCTCCGTGCCGATCTCCTCCACGTTTGGCTTGATGACCGCCACCGAGCGATCGATCGATCGCGCGGCCAGCAGCGTCCCGGTGAGGAACATCACCGAGAGCAGCGCCCACGCGATCAGGATCGTGAGCACGACGGGCGCCATGCCCCGTGCTCCACTGAGAATGTCTCTCAACATGGCTGACTCAGCACTTGCCCGCGTTGCCGCTGAGTGCCGCCAGCGCCTGGATCGCGGTCGACCTGCAGATGCTCGTCAGGTGGTTGTGAGCATCCGTCAGACCGTCGTTGATGGGGGTCGTGTCCGCGAGGATCCCGCCCAGCGAGCCGTTGATGCTCGCGACGAGCGGAATGACCGCTGCGGTGCCCTGGCTCTCGGCCGACCGAACCTGCCTGAGCTGCCTGTTGATCGTCTTGACGCGGCTGTCGATCGTGACCAGCGTGCCCGAGATGCTGCGCAGGCCGCCGGTGATCGTCCCGAGCATGCCCGTCGTGCCCGTCAGCGAACCTGACGTGTCGACCAGCGACCCGGAGACCGTCGTCAGCGTGCCCGACGTGTCGACCAGCGAGCCCGAGGTGTTCAGCAGCGAGCTCGACGTCGTGCCCAGAGCGGCGTTGATACGGCCGGTCGAGCGGTTGATCGAGGTCAGCGCGTTGAGGATCGCGACGCCCTGGCCGGGAACCGGCTCCAGCGCCTGGTCGATGTTGGTCAGGTTCTTGTTGATCGTCTGGATGTAGCCGGTCAGCGGCTCGGCCTCGCCGCCGACCTCGGTCAGCGTCTGGTCGGTCGTGCCGAGCGCCTTGTCGATGGAGTTCAGCGCGCTCGTGATACCGGAGAGAAATCCGATCACCACGACCACGACCAGGATCAGGATCGTTCCGAAGATCCAGGTCCAGCGGAGATCTGTCGCTACGCCACGCTGCACGGGGTCCTCCTCAGTGCCTTCTCGTTGCTCTTCGTCGCGCGGCTCACGGTCGGCCCTCGCAATCACCCTTGGGCGCCTTGGGGTTGCCCAGGTTGGCGTTGATGTCGATGCAGGCCGCGGTGTCCTCGATCTGGATCGCGTCGCCGAGGATGTCGCCCGAGTCGGACTTGATCCCCCTGGCGATGCTCAGCGTCCGCGTCAGGCCCTGGACGATCGTCTCGGCGTCGTTGTCGATGATCCGTGCGATGCCGAGGATGCCCGAACCGCCGCCGGCGGTCTGGTTGATGCTCCGCGCCGTGCGGTTGATCGTGCCCGCGACGTTGTTGATCCCGGTGGCGAGGCCGCCGATCTGCCCGGCGGTCGTGTTGATCGTGCCGGCGGTGCCACCGATGTCCGTCGCGGTGCCGCCGACGGTCGTGGCGGTCGTGTTGATCGTCCCCGCGGTCGACAGGATCGTGCTCGCGAGGCTGTCGATCGAGCTCGCATCACGGTTGATCGAGCGCGCGCGGGCGACGATCTTCGTGAGAAGCGGGTCAAGCGGCGCTGCCGTCTCGAGAATCGAGTCCGCGATCTGATTCGTCCGCTGGAGCTGGCGAATCGAGTCCGTCGCCGCGTTGATCCCGACGCCGGTGTCGCGGATGCTCTTGGCCTTCTTGTCGATCGCGCGAGCGGTGTTGACGGTCTCCGCGAGGAGACCCGCTGCGATCGTGACCGACGCCGCGACCAGGACCAGGATGATGACGTTGACGCCCTGGACGCCGCCGGAGCCGCCGCTGGACCTCGTCGCACCAGCGCTGCTGGCGCTTGCCGCCGCAGGCCGCTGCTGCGGGGACTTGGGCTTCCTCTTTAGCGCTGGCACGGAACACTCCACCGTCGCGGCGCCAATGCGTCTGGCCGTATAAGCACTGTGGCTCCCCTCTGTTGTACGCCCCTGAAGCACCCTGGCGTAGTGCCAAGGCGCCCCAGCTGCTCGCTCCCTGATAACTCCGATTCCGGGTCCCGGTACGTCTCCCTCTGCCCCGACCCAGCCGGTTCTGGGCGCGACAGTAGTACACCGCAGGCCGGAATGTCCAGCGGGTGGTGGCGGCAGCCCGTCCAGCGCGGGCACCGGACGTGTAAAAAGCGCTGCTAGCAGGCGCTCTTAGCTTTCGTTAAGAAATGTTGAGGCCACCCGCCGCGGACCGACGCACCGCCTCTCGCCGGAACCTTCCGGTAGCGTGCCGGAGATGTCTGTCGAGACGATCCGGCGCGCCGCGTGCTGCCCGAGAACTCCCTGCGCGGGGGCGGTCCTGCGTCGCTGCGAGACGCGCCCGGGGCTTGGCATGACGCGCGCGCGGGGCTGATCCAGGGCAGCCGTTGCGCGGTTCGACCAGGCACAGATCGAGCGCAGCGAGGGGCGGCGACGGGCGCTCCGTGCGCGTCCTGCTCGTCGTCGTGTTCGTGCCCGTCCTGATCCTCGTCGGCGTGCTCGCCGGCGCGGTGCTCGGCAGCGGCGGCGGCGATGCCCCGTCGCGTGGTTCCGGCCCGCTGCCGGCGATCGTGTCCGAGGCGGCGCCGCGGCCCCGTGAGGCGGCGGCGGCCGTCCCGCCGCCCGTCGCGACGGCGGCGAGCGTCGAGCGCGTCGACGTCGGCAGCGGCGCGCAGGGCGCCGCGATCTTCCGGCTCCGCGGCCGCGCGGCGCGGCCGGGTCCGGTCGTGATCTTCCTGCACGGCTGGGTGGCGGTCGAGCCGGCGCGCTACGGCCCCTGGATCGGGCACCTCGTCTGGCAAGGCGCGACGGTGGTCTACCCGGCCTACCAGACCAGGCCGTCCTACGACACGGTCACGCCGCTGGCCAACGTCCTGCGCGGCGTGCGCGCCGCGCTCGAGCAGGTGCAGCTGGCGCCCGGGCGGCTCGTCGTCGCCGGTCACTCGGCCGGCGGCGCGTTGGCGGCGGACTACGCCGCGGTCGCTGCGGCGCACGGGCTGCCCGCGCCCGCGGCGGTCTTCAGCGTGTATCCCGGCCGCAAGCTGCGCCATCTCGCGGTGCCGATCCCGGCGGTCAGCCTCAGATCGATCGACGCGCGCACGCGCGTGCTCGCGTACGCGGGCGAGCGCGACACCGCGGTCGGCCGCGGGACGGCGGCGCGGATCGTGTCCGGCGCGCCGCAGGCCGACGCCACGCTGCAGATCATCAGCGACGACGCCGTCGACGATCACAGCGCGCCGCGGCGCTTCGACCGCGAAGCGCAACGGACCTTCTGGGATCCGCTCGACGCGCTCGTCGCCTCGACGGGACCATTCGCGGCGCCCGGCTCGGGGGCCCCGCACCCCGCAGCGGTCACGCCGTAAGCCCGCCCGAAGGGGACGGCGAGCGCGCCCCGCGCCTGTATCGTCCTCGTCTCCACCGGCCGGCCGGGCAAGGCAAAGGAGCGACGTCCGTGGACCTCAACGACACTCCCGAGCAGGCGCGGTACCGCGCCAGGGTGCGCGCCTGGCTTCACGAGCACCGGCACGAGGCGCCCGCCGAGCAGGACGAGGAGGACCCCGCGTACATCGCCGCGCGCCGCGCGTGGCAGGGCAAGCTCGCCGCCGCCGGGCTGGCGGGCGTCACGTGGCCCGTCGAGCTCGGCGGCCAGGGCCTCGGTCCGATCGAGCACGTCATCGTCGGCCAGGAGATCATCCGCGCGCGCGTGCCCGGCATCCTCGACGTGATCGGCGTCGGGATGCTCGGCCCGACGATCATCGCCCACGGCAGCGACGAGCAGAAGAGCCGCTTCCTGGGGCCGATGCTGCACGGCGACGAGGTCTGGTGCCAGCTCTTCTCGGAGCCGGCGGCGGGGTCGGACCTCGCGGCGGTGCAGGCGCGAGCGATCCTGCAGGACGACGGAAGCTGGCGGCTGTCGGGCCAGAAGGTGTGGACGACGAACGCGCACTTCGCAGCGCACGGGCTGCTGCTCGCGCGAACCGACGCCGACGTGCCCAAGCACAAGGGCCTGACGATGTTCGTCGTCCCGATGGACGCCGCGGGCATCACGGTCCGCGGGCTGCGCCAGATCTCCGGCGAGGCCGAGTTCAACGAGGTCTTCTTCGACGACGTGCGACTCGACGCCGACGCCGTCGTCGGCGGCGTCGGAAACGGCTGGGCGACGGCGCTGACGACGCTGATGTTCGAGCGGCTGACGATCGGCCTGGGCTCGGAGAGCCTCGGCTACAAGGCCGAGCGCTACGCCGCCGCGATCGCGACCGACGAGCACGCGCGGCGCGACCCCGAGGTGCGCCGCCGGCTCGGCGAGCTGTGCGTCGAGCTGCTGGCCGTGAAGTTCACCGGCTACCGGATGCTGAGCGCGCTGCAGCAGGGCCAGATCCCCGGTCCGGAGGCCGGCCTGGCGAAGGTCACGACGGTGCGCGCGGCGATCGAGGCGGGCGACCTGATCGCCGACGTGCTGGGGCCCGACGCGCTCGCGCAGGACAGCGAGTGGGCGTACATGATCTCGTTTCTGCCGGGCCTGAAGTCCGCGGGCGGGACGGAGGAGATCCTGCGCAACACGATCGGCGAGCGCGTGCTCGGCCTGCCGCCCGAGCCGCGCCTGGACAAGGGGATCCCGTTCAGCGAGCTGCGCGCCAGGGAGCGCGCGGGCGCGGGCGCGAGATGAACCTCGAGCTGACCGACGAGCAGAGCTTCCTGCGCGAGGCCGCGCGCGAGGCGCTGTCGCGCGTGAAGACCGTCGCGGCGGCGCGCGCGGCGCTCGAGGACCCGGCCGCGCGGCCCGACCTGTGGCCGACGGCGCGCGAGGCCGGCTGGGCCGGGCTGCTGGTGAGCGAGGACAGCGGGGGCGCCGGGCTCAGCGCGTTCGAGGCGATGCTCGTCATGACCGAGGCAGGCCGCGTGCTCGCCGGGATCGAGCTGCTCGGCCACCTGCCGGCGTCGTCGCTGCTGGACGTGGCGGCTGATTCGCGCGTGGGTTCGGTCGCCGAGGGCGCGCTGCGCGCGTGCTTCGTGCCCGCGCGGCCACCGGGCGACCTCGACGAGCGCTGGACGGTCGAGCCGCGCTCGGGCTCGGTGCGGGTCGACGCGCCGGTGCTGTCGGACGACGGCAGGTTGAGCGGCAGCGTGGCGTGGGTGCCGGATGCGCCGGGGGCCGACGTCTACGTCGTCGCGGCGACGTCCGCCCGGGACGGAGCGCCCGTGGCGGTCGCCGTCGATGTGGCGGAGGCGAGGGTGGTTGCGGCCACGCGCTACGACGCGACGCGCTCGCTCG
>JAHWJE010000390.1 GCA_019348575.1 Actinomycetota bacterium
ACTTCGACTGCAACGCCTGCTTCGGACGGTTCCCCCGTAAGGACCCCGACGCCCGCTGGTCGCTCGACCACCTCCTCGAGGATCTGGACTTGGCCGGCATCACCGGCGCGCTGGTGCACCACCGCCAGGCGATCCACTACGACCCGATGCTGGGCACCCTGCGGCTGCTGGAGGAGATCGCGCCCCACCGCGAGCGGCTGCAGCCGTGCTGGGTCGCGATTCCGAACCTTGGCGATGGCTTCCCCGCCGGCGCCGCCTTCGCCGCCCATCTGCGGCGGCACGGCGTGCGGGCGGTGCGGCTGGAGCACGAGGCCTTCGGCCTCCCGATCGAAGAGAGCGCGTGGGCCAACCTTCGCGACGCGCTGCGCGACGCGGGGATCGACATGGAGGAGGTCGGCGACCAGCTCGAGCGGAAGATCACCGGGATCGGCCTGTACGAGAGCCAGGTCGAGCGCCTGTTCCAGAGCCGCCGCGACATGGCGGGCGCCGTCCGCTCGTACGCGAAGCAGGTCGCCGAGCTCGGCCGGGTCGATCGGCCCGAGCACGGTCTCGACGCGCGGCGCCCCGCTCACGACGCCCGCGCCGTCCTCGCAGAGGAAGCGCACCACGGCGGCGATCCGCTCCGGCGCGACCCAGCGACTCCAGTCGGCGTCGGGCATCGACGCGCGGTTGGCGGGCGTGTCGACGACGCTCGGCAGGATCGCGTTGGCGCGGATGCCGTCGTCGCGGTACTCGGTCGCCAGGACGTCGACGAACGCGAGCACGGCGGCCTTGGCGACGATGTACCCGGCGGCGCCGGCGAACGGCTTGAGCGCGGCGCGCGAGGAGACGCAGACGATCGCCCCGCCGCCGGCGGCCTGGAGGTGAGGGATCGCGGCGTGGCAGACGAGGTAGGTCGGGCGCAGGTTGAGGCGCAGCTGGGCCTCGTACTCCTCGAGCGGCGTCTCGTGCACGCGGCCCGCCGCGGCGTAGCCGCCGACGAGGTTGACGACGGCGCCCAGCGGCGCGTCCCGATCGTCGCCTGCGAGCTGCGCCACCGCTGTCGTCGACGCGGCGTCGGTGAGGTCCGCGGGCTCGAGCACGAGGCGCTCGTGTGCGGGCAGGCGCGCGCGCTCGCGCTCGTCGAAGAGCGGCACGACGACGCGCCAGCCGCCGTCGAGGAACGCGCGCGTCACCGCGGTCCCGAGGCCGCCGGTTCCGCCGGTGACGAGCGCGCTGCGTGGCATGTTCGGCGACACCGTACCCCGTCAGATCCGGCGGTCCGTCCGCGACTCTTGCCACCGTGTCGGCCATGTTCGTGCGAGAGCTGCAGGAGGGCGCGCAGGTGGAGTGCGTGCTCGTCGTCCGCGAAGCGGAGCTGCGCGCCAAGCGCGACGGCGGCCAGTACCTGCGCCTCGTGCTCGGCGACCGCACCGGAAGCCTGCCCGCCAACGTCTGGGACGACGTCGCGGCGGTCGCCGAGGTCGCCACGGTCGGCGCGCCGGTTCGCGTGAGCGCGCGCCTGCACGTCAGCGGGCGCTACGGCAGCGAGCTCAAGCTGCGCACGCTGTGCGCTCCGGAGCCGGGCTCGTTCGACCTCGCCGACCTCGTCGACGGGCCGCCGCGCTCGGCCGCCCAGATGGAGGCCGACCTGCGCGAGCTGCTGCAGACCGTCCAGGACCGCGACCTGCGCCGCCTGCTCGACGCGGTCTTCGGCGAGGACTCGGCGCTGTGGGCGCGCTACCGCGCGGCGCCGGCGGCCAAGCGCTTCCACCAGGCCTATCGCCACGGGCTGCTCGAGCACTCGCTGTCGGTCGCCCAGGCGGTCAGCGCGATCGGCGCGACGTTCGCCGAGGTCAACCGCGACGTCGCCGTCGCCGGCGCGCTGCTTCACGACGTCGGCAAGCTCGACGCCTACGCCTTCGAGGGCAGCGCGATCGAGATGACCGACGCGGGCAAGCTGCAGGGCGAGATCGCGCTGGGCTACTACCGCGTCCGGGGGCTGATCGAGCGCATCGACGGCTTCGACGCGGCGACGGCCGAGGCCGTGCTGCACATCATCCTCAGCCACCACGGCTCGCTCGAGCACGGCAGCCCCGTCGTCCCGTGCACGCGCGAGGCGACGCTCGTGCACTTCTGTGACAACCTCGGCGGGCGCCTGGGCTCCTTCGACCGGCTCGAGAAGGAGCTGCCGAGCGGCGAGCGCTGGTCGCGCTTCGATCGCGTGATCGGCGGCGGCGCCTACTTCCCCGGCCCCGTCGACGCGCAGGAGGCACGCGAGGCGGCGTAGGCGTCACTTCCGGCCGTCGTGCAGCGGCCGTACCGTGCGCTATGGAGCACCCTGCGTCCGACGCACCTCTCGCGGTCATACGCTTGCGACGAAGGTATAAGGAGGAGCACCTCCAGCCGTGGTGGCGGCTGGGCAACGCGTACGCTGTCCTGCATGACAGACATCTCGATCAGGTGCGCCGAGGGGCGCACCTATGACGTCACCGTTGACGGCACGAGCCGGCATCGTGTGAGCGTTCCCGAACGCTTCGGTGACGAGGATCTCGAGCGCGTCGTGCGCGCGTCGTTTGAGTTCCTGCTCGAGCGTGAGCCTGCCTCCT
>JAHWJE010000391.1 GCA_019348575.1 Actinomycetota bacterium
CCGGCCGAGGACGTTCATCGCCTCAAGGATCTCGCGTGACATATATCTACTCCTCGACGAGGTTGGAACGGTGGATCTCGGCGTACGGGATGGCGACGAGGGTGGGTGGGTTCCCCTCCGCGGCGATCGTCACGGCGTCCTCGGACGCTCCGACGAGCTCGCCGGTGAATGACCTGTGTCCGTCGACGGCATCCCTCGTACGAACCCGCGCGCGGCGGCCGAGGTAGCGGCGAAAGTGCTGCGGCTTGGAGAGGGGACGCTCGATTCCGGGAGAGGAGACCTCGAGCGCGTAGCGCTCGCGCACCTCGGGCAGCGCCTTGGTGACACGCTCGCAGAGCCCGAGCGTGACGCCCTGCGGGTGATCGATGAACAGACGCACCGTCGAGCCGCCCACGACCTCGGCGAGCAGGACCTCGACGTCGGGCTCGCTGGCTGCGAGCCGGGCCTCGATATCTGTCTGGATGGTGCGCACATAACCTCCTCTCGGCCACAAAAAAAGCGGGCGAGCGCCCACTTTCGGTACGACGTCCGGCCCCAGGCCGGAGCGAAAGCTGTGCCGTGAGTCTAGCAGCGCCCTCTGCGGGCGCCCACGCGCGCGGCCCGTCACGACGGCGCGGCTGCTCGGCCGCTACGCCGCGCGATCGCGCGAGCGGTCGCGGTACAGGCGGTAGTCCTTGCGCTCGGGTCGCAGGCAGCAGGCCAGCGCCAGCGGCTTGCGCGCCTCCTGGTGGCGACCGAGCTGCTGCAGCGAGCGCCCGAGACAGAACAGCGCGTAGTCGTTGGTCGGGGCGCGCTCGACGATCGCCTCGAACTCGACGGCCGCCTCTGCGTAGTGCTGCGAGCCGAAGAGCGCCCGGCCCAGCGCCTCGCGGATCGAGGTCTTGTCGGGCTCGAGGTCGCGGGCCCGGCGCAGCGGCACCGCTGCGGCGTGGAAGTCCCGGCCCTCCAGCAGGCGCGTCCCGTTCTGGAAGAGGTCGTAGACGTCGTCGGACGGCATGCGTTCGAGGATAGTCAGCCGGCCGGGCGACGGGCGGGCTTCGGCGGCAGCGCCCACCATGCGCGCAGCCGCCCGCGCCAACCCAGCCCTGCGCCCAGCTCCCGGCGCAGCGCCGCGCGCTGGGCCTGCGTCGGAGGCGCCCCGCCGTATCCGTAGCGCGCGTCGGCGAGCGCGCGGACGTAGTCCTGCGCGGGCGTGCCGGCGTAGCGCTCGGCGAGGCCGGCGAGCGTCAGCCGCGGCGGTGGCGTGCGGCCGCTGCGCTGCAGCGCGCGCAGCAGCTCGGCGAGGTCGGCATCGGCGGCGGCGGCTTCGGCGGCGCGGGCGCGGCGGCGACGACGTGCGAGCAGGGCTGCCCCGGTGACGAGCGCCAGCGCCGCGATCGCCGCGCCGCCGACCAGCAGCGCGCTCGGTCCATGCTCCTGCTCCTGCTCGGTCGGCTGCACGTCCGCGAGCCCCGCATCTGCGCCGGCCCCCAGCGCCCGCTCGCTGCCGCCGAACGGGGCCGACTCCTCCTGCGCGCCGATCGCCGCGTCGGCGAGCTGCGTGCGCGCCGGCGAGTCGGGCGGCGTCGGGTCGCGCGTCACCCAGCCGATCCCCGGCAGGAAGACCTCGACCCACGAGTGCGCGTCGACGTCGCGCACGACGTACTCGCGCCGCTCGGTGTCCAGCCTGCCCGGCGAGAAGCCGGTCGCGACGCGGGCGGGGACGCCGCCCATGCGCAACAGCAGCGCCATCGCGCCCGAGAACTGCTGGCAGTAGCCGACGCGGTCGCGCAGCAGGAAATCCGCGAGCGGGACGCGGCTGCGCGGCGGCGTCTCGCTGTAGCTGAAGCCCTGCGCGAGGTGCCGCTCGACGGCGCGCACGTAGTCGAACGGCGTCTCGGCGCTCGCGCGCAGCCGGCGCGCGAGGTCGTACACCTGCGCGTAGGGCGAGGCGGCGAGCAGACCGCGGGCGTCGGGTGAGCCGACGCCGGCGGTCCACGGCGCGCGGGGCTCGTTCCACCACGGGAAGACGACCGCGAGGTTGCCGTTGCGACCCCGCACGGGCAGATGCATCGCGCCATAGTCGCGTGGCAGCTCGGACGGAGGGACGGCGGGCGCGGCGCGCATCTGGGCGGCGGTCGGGCGCGGCGAGTAGACCTCCGCGCGGTAGGCGTGCCCGCGCCGCAGCGGCTTGTCGGCCGTCTCGAAGATGCCGGGCGTGTTGCTCGTCGCCGTGCGCGGGGGGTCGATGATGTCGTGCGTCGAGCCCGCCGCGACGAACTGCGACGTGCGCAGCGCGCGCAGCGTCACGCGGATCGTCTGCATCCACTCGGGGTTGAAGACCTTCGTCTCGAGCGGGTCGTGCCGGCCGCCCATGTCCGGCACCCAGCGCAGGCCGTCGAACGCGACGAGGTTGACGGCCTTCCAGTAGGACCGCTCGCGCGCGCGCACGCGCAGGATCTGGCGGCCGTCGCGCGGCCAGTCGAGCGGGCCGTAGTCGTGGCTCCAGCGATATTGGGTCGTCGCCGACGGGCTCAGCGACTGCGCGATCTCCTCGTAGTCGAGCACTGCGCCATCGC
>JAHWJE010000392.1 GCA_019348575.1 Actinomycetota bacterium
AGCGAGATAGGCGCGGTGCTCGACGCCGCGCTGGAGCCGGCGCGGGCGTCTGGCCGCGGCGGAAGGCGGGTATATGCTGGCTCGACGCCCTAACTGAAAGCAACCCGAGGTGAACCACATGGCAGCGAAGGACAGGGCCGCCAAGGCCGCCGCAGCCGCCCAGAACGCGAAGGAGAATCCGTACCTGCAGCGGATCATCCAGGACGAGGAGCTGCGCGACAACATGGTCGTGGCCTTCGAGGCCGCCAAGAACGCGTACACGCGGCTCAACAAGGGCAAGGCACCGGCGAAGAACCTCGTCGAGGACAAGAAGCTGCACGCCCACGTCAAGCGCTCCGCCGACGCGCTGCGCGATGCGACCTTGGCGCTGCGCGACGCGCCGAAGCACTCGACGCCGAAGAAGAAGCGCAAGGGCGGCATCGGCCGTCTCCTGCTCGTCGCGATCATCGGCGGTGCCGTCGCGATCGCCGTTTCCGAGGATCTGCGCAACAAGGTGCTCGACGCCCTGTTCGGGGCCGAGGAGGAGTTCGACTACACCTCCAACACGACGCCGGCCCCGCCGACCGAGGCGCCCGCCCCGATGACCTGACCGGCCCGCTGTTGCACCGTCTCGCCAGAGGGCGCCCCGTGGGGCGCCTTCTTTGCGTTCGTGCGCAGGCCGCGACCGATTGACCTCGGCGAGCGCGGGTACGCCACCTTCGAGGGGGATCTCAGCTAGACGAAGGGAGCCGCTCATGGCAACCCAGGTGCAGGAGAAGTTCAGCGTCTCAGACCCCGACCAGGCATGGGGCGTCGTCTCAGATGTCAGCAAGCTCGTGAAGTGCGTGCCGGGCGCGAAGGTGCTCGAGGCCCAGGGCCCGAAGAAGGTCAAGGCCGAGATCAAGGTCGACATGGGCTCGATGGCGATGGTGTTCAGCGGGCCGGTCGAGATGGTCGAGCAGGACGACGGCTCCAAGCGCGCGGTGCTCAAGGCGCAAGCCAAGGAGGCCGGTGGGCAGAGCAACGCCGAGGGCACCGCCACGATTCAGGTCGGCGGCGACGGCGGGACCGTCGACGTGACCGCGAACGTCAGCGGCAAGGCGGCGTCGATGGGCGAGGGCACCGTGCAGGCCGTCCTCCAGCAGCTCGTCAAGCAGTTCACGAGCAACCTCGCGAAGGCGTAGCGCCGCACGCGGCTGACTGACTTGCAGGGCGCGCCTCGGTTCGCGGGCGCGTCCTCTCAGCCGCGCTCAGCCGCGGGTCTGCGCGTTCGGCGTCCCGATCTTCTTCCGCGGCTCGCGCGCGCGCTTGCGCGGATCGATCCGCGGCGGCTCCTCGTCGGGGTTCTCGACCTCGCCTGCCAGCAGCTCGTTGCGAAACAGCTCGAGGTTGGTCGCGACGCGATCGAAGCGAAACGGGTCGACGTGCAGCTCCGCGTACGCGCTCCACGAGGGAACGGGGCCGCCGGTCAGCGTCACGTAGAGGCGGGTCGCGTTGACCTGATCGTGGTCGGCGCGGATCTTCAGCGCGGCGCCGGCGGACTCCCACAGCCGCTCGCCGTCGAAGCCCTTGTGGTTGTCGGCGAGCTCGCGGCAGAACTCGATCAGCGTCTGCGGCGCGTCGTCGTCTTCCACGAAGACGTTCGACGCGTCGAGGATGACGCCGGTGAGCTGGACGTCGTACGCGGCCTGCCCGTCGTTCCAGGGGTGCGGGACCGGTGTCACGCGGAGTGTGACGTCGCCGAAGCGCGACGCGATGTCGACAAACTTCATCTCCGGGCAATCTAGTCGATCACCGCGAGCGGGCTTGCGCCGTGCTTCGGGCACGGCCGGCGCGGTCGCCGCTGCGCGCCGTCGCCGCGGAGTCGCTCAGCGGAACATCTCGTCGGCGATGTCGCCCGCCTCGGGCGGCGCTGCGTCGTCGCGTTCGGGCTTGAACTTCGTCCCGATCGTGATCAGCAGGTGCAGCACGCCGAAGACGATGAAGAACGCCGTCGCCGAGCTCTCGGCGCTGAACGCGAACAGAAACGGGGCGGCG
This sequence comes from Actinomycetota bacterium, assembly GCA_019348575.1. The sequence goes on from JAHWJE010000392.1 coordinate 2,017, forward strand.
ATCAGCACCGCCGCCAGGGCGAAGTCGATCAGCACGTGGATCGAGATCGGAATCGAGTTGATCAGCGAGCCGCGGCCCTCCGTGCTCGCGGCGACGGCGATCACGACCACGCCCGCGACGATCGAGAGCGCGACCGCGGCGTCGGCCTCGAAGGCGAACAGAAACGGCGCGGCGATGAGCAGCACGCCCGCGACGTACTCGATCGCGCCGTGCAGGAAGCGGGGGATGGGGCCCTGGCGCAGCATCGTGACCCGGACAGTACCCGCGAGCTCAGTGAAACAGCCGCTGAAGCTTGAGCAGCACGCGCGGGTCGCCCCACGGCCGCATGCGCCCGCGCAGCGCCAGCGCGTGCGGCTGCGCGCGCTCGGAGACGAGCTCGCCGAAGTCGTCGTAGCGCATCCGCAGGCGCACCGTCGGCTTGCGGACACGCCCCTGATGCGCGGTCTTGCGGTTGCCCTCGAGCAGCAGGTACCACGGCTCCATGTCCGGGAACTCCCACTGGATCGTGGTGCCGTGCGGCACCTCGTGGCCGCGC
>JAHWJE010000393.1 GCA_019348575.1 Actinomycetota bacterium
GCGAACGCCGCGACATGGGGCCCGTAGGCGACGACGGCTTGCGCGTCGCGGTACAGCGCGGCCATCAGCGGCGCGCCTGCGGCGAGGTGCGCCGGTGTGCGCGGATGAGCCCATAGCGCGCTCCACAGGACGAACGGCGTGCGGCCGGCGCGCGCGCCCGCCCACGCCGCCGGCAGCGCGACGCGCCCGGCGGTGCCGCAGACCACGGCGCGGTAGCGGCCCGACGCGGCGAGTCGCGCGATCGCCCGCTGGCCGACGTGGCGGTGCGGAACGCCGGGGTCGTCGACGCCGGCGGTCGCATGGATCGAGCGCCCGCCGAAGATCGCAAGCTCGATCGGCAGCCGCCGGTGCAGCGCGGCGAACGCGCCGACGCGCTCGGGCGGGACGTGGTTCGTGACGAACAGGACGGGCTTCACGGTGGGGCGGCGCAGGCGCGACGCGCGCCGCGGTGTGGCGCGGCTCATGCGACGGCCGCCTCGTAGGCGGCGACCGTGGCGGCGCCGCAGGCCGCCCAGGAGAACGCCCGCTCGACGGTCGCGCGCGCCTGCTCGCCGGCCGCGCGCAGCTTGGCCGCGTCGTCGAGCAGGTCGCCGAGCGTCGCGGCCAGCGCGGCGGGGTCGCCCGGCGGCACGAGCATCATCCCGCCGCCGTGCGCGACGATCTCGTGCGGCCCGGGCTCGCCCTGCGCCGCGATCGCGGGCAGCCAGCCGGCCATCGCCTCGACGTAGGCCACCCCGAACGCCTCGTCGGCCGACGGCATCGCGAAGACGGTGGCGCGGCGCGTGCGCTGCAGCGCCTCGTCGCCGGGCAGCTGACCGGCGAGCTCGAGCCGGCCGGCGACGCCAAGCTCGCGCGCGAGCGCCCGCAGCCGCTCGCGCTCGGGCCCGTCGCCGATCACGAGGTAGCGCAGCGCGCGGTGGCGCTCGCGCAGCAGCGCGACCGCGCGCAGCACGTCGGCGTGGCGCTTGCGCGCGACGAGGTGGCCGGTCGTTACCACCGTCGGCGCCGCATAGGGCTGCGCGCGCTGCGCCGGCAGGTCGGTGCCGAGCCGCACGACGCGCGTCGCGCGCGCGCCCAGCACGCGGCAGCGCTCCTCGATCCCGCCGCTGTTGGCGATCACGAGGCGCGCGCGGCCGAGCGCGGCCCGCACCGCCTCGGCGCCGGCCCGCGACGCCGGCAGCGTGTGGAAGACGTCGCCGCCGTGGACGGAGACCGCGAACGGCGCGCGCAGGCCGGCGCGGCGGACGGCCTCGCCGGCGGGAACCGCGTTGTGCGCGTGCACGAGGTCGAAGGCGAACCTGCGCCGCAGCGCGCGCAGCGCGACCGCCAGCGGCGCCGCCGCCCAGCGCCCCCACGTGCCGTAGGTCCTCGGGCGCGGCGGGGCGAGGAAGGGGACGTACCCGATCTCGATGCGGTCGAGCGTCGCGCGCGGGGGCTGGGCGAGCGCCGCCGCGGCCGCTCTCGCCGCGGCCCGCGCGCCGCTGCGCGCCTGCGCGAGCGACGGCAGCGGGCGGTGGAGCACGAGCACGCGGACCTCGGCGCCGGCGTCGCGCGCGGCGATCGCCTGGCGATGGGCCCACAGGCCGAGCACCGGGTCGGCGGCGCGCGGATAGAACTCCGCGACGATCGCGACCTTCATGCGATGCGCCGCGTCCAGCGCGCCTGCGCCCGCGTGAGGTACGGGCGGGTCGCCAGGAACGCCCGCGCCTCGGCGACGGCGGCGGCGCGGTCGTAGCCGCCGCCGGCCGGGGTCGTGTGCAGGATCGGCGTGGCGTCGACGATCCCGGCGCGCCAGCCGTGCTCCTGCGCGAGCGCGCCCCAGTGCGCATCCAGGCCCCAGCCCATGCGCAGGTCGGGGAAGGGCAGCAGCGCCTCGTACGTCGGCGCCGCGAACGCCGTCACGGGACCGATCTCGACGAAGCGCGACTCGCGCACGGCGCCGCCGGGCAGGCGCCGCGTCGCCGCCCAGGCGGCGTGCGAGCGGCGGCGGTGGGCGGGCTGTGCGAGCAGCAGCCCGGCGTGCTCGGCGCAGAACAGGAAGCGGTCCAGGAAGCGCGGCCCGAGGACGACGTCGTCGTCGACGACGAGCAGCCAGTCGTGGCCCTGCGCGGGGTGCTCGGCCAGCAGCGCGTTGAGGTGCTCGAACTTGCCGGTGCCGCTGCTCATCGCGACCGTGTGCATCGCGACGCGATGGCGGGTGCGGTGCAGCTCGGCGCGCAGCGCGCTCATCAGGCGCCCGGGGCGCTCGACGCCGATCACGAGCACGCTGCGCCGCGGCGGGCTGCGCCGCGCGGCACGCTCGACGCGCCGCAGGCGCCCGGCGGCCTCGAGGTCGAGCAGTGCGTCGGCGGCCCCCATCGCCGGCTTGCGCAGGCCGCGCACGGTGCCGCTCTCGCCGGAGAGGAAGTCGGGGTCCCGCTCCTGCTGCTGGGCGGGGTCGGGGCGGTGCGCCCGGGCGAGCGCGGCCCGCAGGCGCCCGAGCGAGTGCGCCGCGAGCACGATGCCGTTGGGGCAGGCGAAGCGGACGCTGTGCAGGACGCA
>JAHWJE010000394.1 GCA_019348575.1 Actinomycetota bacterium
CGAGGTGGCGGGTCGACACGGTACGGCCGATTACCGGCGCCGGCTGGAGCCGGAGAACCGGCTGCACAACGACGGCTTACCTCGAATCGGGCTCAAGATGGCCACCGGCTCGGGCAAGACCGTCGTGATGGCCATGCTGATCGCCTGGCAGACGGTCAACAAGGTGTTCACGCCTAGCGACGCCCGCTTCGCCAAGCGCTTCCTGGTGATCACGCCCGGCATCACGATCCGGGACCGCCTCGGCGTCCTGCACTCCGAACGAGACGACAACTACTACCGAGAGCGTGATCTGGTTCCTCGTGACCTCTGGGACGCCCTCCTCCAGGCGCAGGTGGAGATCGTCAACTACCACACGTTCCTGCCCCGGGACGCCAAGGAGATCCAGGGTGTCGCCAGCAACACCCGGAAGCTGCTGCGGGGCCACAAGCCCGAGGACGCCGACGCCTTCCTGGTGATCGGCAGTGATCGCTGGGCGAGCTTCCAGGACGAGCGCTTCCTGACGCTGCTGAGCGAGGCCGCGGCGGCCGGCAAGATCGTGGCGGGTATCTGCGGCGGCGCCGTGCCGCTGGCGTCGCGCCTGCCGGCGTACGAGGAGGCGCTCGGCGAGGGCGAGCTGGGCCTGCTGTTCGAGCCGCGCGACATGCAGACGCTCGCCGCCCAGCTCACGCGCCTGGCGACCGACGCGGCGCTGCTGGAGCGCCTGCGCGACGCCGCCGAGCCGGCGCGCAGGCACCTGACGTGGCAGCGCGTCGCCGACGAGCTCGAGGACGTGTACGCCGGTCTCACGGCGCGCCGCCATCCGCGCACCGGCAACGCCGCGCTGCGCGCCCGGCTGCGCTCGCGGCCGCGCATCGACGTCGACCTGCACATGCACACCGACCACTCGCACGACTGCGCCACCCCGGTCGATGTGCTGCTGGCGGCCGCCGGCGAGCAGGGGCTCGGCGCGATCGCGGTGACCGACCACAACGAGGTCTCCGGCGCGCTGGAGGCACGCGAGAAGGCGGACCGGTTCGGCGTCAAGGTGATCGTCGCCGAGGAGGTCAAGACGGCCGACCAGGGCGAGGTGATCGGCCTGTTCATCGAGGAGAAGATCCCGCGCGGCATGTCGCTCGCCGAGACCGTGGCCGAGATCAAGCGCCAGGGCGGCCTCGTCTACGTGCCGCACCCGTTCGATCGGATGCACTCCGTGCCCGACTACGAGCACCTGCTGACGATCGTCGACGAGATCGACGCGATCGAGGTCTACAACCCGCGCGTCGCGATCGGCTCGTTCAACGAGGAGGCCGCCCGCTTCGCCGCCAAATACCGGATCCTCGCCGCCGCGGGCTCGGACTCGCACGTCACGCAGGGGCTCGGATCGGTGCGCGTGCGGATGGCCGACTTCGACGGGCCGCAGGAGTTCCTCGAGGCGCTGCGCGAGGCGCAGATCACCACCAAGCCCTCGTCGCTGCTGTACGTGCAGGCGCTGAAGTTCCTCGAGACGAAGGCCACGCCGCAGAGCGCGCGCCGCGCCGTGCGCGACCGGCGGGTGCGCCGGGCGACGCGCAAGTCGTGATGCACGCGCAGGGTGGGCCATCGCAGCCGTCGAAACCACCGGCCGTGCCCGCGACCGACGACGAGATCCGCGAGAAGTACCTCGAGCGGGCGATCCGAGAGCTCAACACGCTGACCCGCGAGCTGCAGGACTGCTCGGGCTGCCCCCGCGGCCAGCTCATGCCGGTGCTCGGCTCCGGCCACCCGCAGGCCGACATCCTGCTGCTCAAGCACGCGCCGATGCCGCCCGAGATCGAGGAGGGCGTCGCGTTCTACGGCCGTGCCGGCGCCGCGCTCATGAAGGCCTTCAAGCGCCTCGCGATCGACCCGCTCGCGGTCTACGGGACGCTCTGCGTGAAGTGCCCCGTCAGCGACACCTCGCTGGCCGACCCGGCGTGCGTCGCGCGGATCGCCGAGGAGCTCGCGATCGTGCAGCCGAAGATCGTCGTCGTGATGGGCGAGGACGCGCTCGCGACGCTCAACGACCTCGGCCTGCCGCTCGCCCGGCCGGTGCTCGAGCAGCCCGGCGACGTCCAGCGCCTGACGCCCTCGATCGAGGCGCTGTACGTGCCGAGCATCGACGAGGCGCTCGACGAGGAGTCGGCCAAGCGCGCGTTCTGGTCGGCGTTCCGCGTGCTCGGCGAGTGGTACGCCGAACTTCCGCCGTATTGAAGCGGCGTCCGGGCCCGGTCACGCTCGCGTTCGCGGTCCCGCTCGCGGCGCTCGCCTACTTCCTCGCGGCGCCGGCGCTGCCCGCGCTGGCGCCCGGCGACGAGACGATCGTCGTGGCGGGCGGCATCGGCGTGCTGCTCGTCGCGGCGACGACGCTCGCGCTGCTGCCCGCGCGCGAGACCCTGATCGGGCCGCTGCTCGTCATCCTCGGCAGCGGCGTGCTCGTCGCCGCGCTGAACGCCGGCGGCCCGCAAGGGGTGGGCGCCGGCGCGAACGTCGTCGAGGCGCTGCTGGCGAGCGCCGTCGGGCTGGTC
>JAHWJE010000395.1 GCA_019348575.1 Actinomycetota bacterium
CAGCTTCACGGCGCCGCCGGACACCATGACGTCGACGTCCTCGACGGCGACTTCGCCGTTGTCCCACCGCGGTACGTAGACCGACTCGCGGGCGAAGCCGCCCGGAGCCCCCTCGTGCGGCGCCTTCTCCACGGCGAACGCGATGCCGGGCACGTCGCGCCGCAGCGCCGCCACGACGTCGGCGGCCGCGTCCGCGTCGAGCAGCGAGGACCGGACGACCCGCTCGGTGTCCTGTCGACCAATGGTCAACAAGTTCTGGGGAGACGGCATGGAGTGGCTCGCGCGGAGGTCCAGGACGGCCGCGCGGTGGGCCTGGCAGCACTTCGGCCTCGTCGCGGGGATCGCTCTCGTCATAGGGATGGCGCTGACCCTCGCGGCCAACCGCGCGGCGCTGCGGGCCGTCGACTGGACGATCGAGCCGGCGGCGCTGGCCGCCGCGGTCGCGCTGCTCGCCGCTGCGCCGCTGGGCCAGGCCCTGACGCTGCGGATCGCGCTGCGCCGGCTCGGCGCAGCCGCTCCCGGGGTCGCGACGCTGCGCATCTGGGCGCGCTCGTTCCTGCTGCGCTACGAGCCCAGCGGCGCCGTCGGCTTCGCCTACCGCGTGCGCGAACGCGACCGCCTCGGCGCGACGACGCCGCAGGTGCTCGCCGCGTCCGGCTACGAGCAGCTCGCGGCCGTCACGGCCGGAGCGCTCGTCGCGGTGCTCGCGTTCGCCGCGGCCGGCGTGACGCCGCCGCTGCCCGCGCTGGTCCTCGCCGGCGCGCTCGCGGCGGCCGCGATCGCGGTACGCCCCGCGCTGCTCGGCGACCGCCTGGCGCGGTGGCTGTCGCGCCGCGGCGTCGCGGTCGCCGGACCGATGCGCGGGCGCACGCTCGGGCTGCTCGTCGCGATCGACGGCGCGGGCTGGGCGGCGACCGGGTGCGGCGTCGCGCTGCTCGCCGACGGCCTGCTGGGCGCGGCTGCGCCGAGCGCGCTCGTGTTGCTCGGGGCGTTCGCGCTCTCGCTGACCGTGGGCGCGTTGCTTCCGCTGCTGCCCGCGGGGCTCGGCCCCCGCGACGCGGCGCTGACGCTTGCGCTGGCGCCGGTCGTCGGGACCGGCGCCGCAGCGCTGCTGGCGATCGCGCTGCGCGTCGTCTCGTTCGCGGGCGAGCTGCTGGCGGTCGCGGTCGCCGAGGGCGTGGCGCTGCTGCGCGCGCGGCGCGAGCAGCACGCGGCCTGTACCCGCGACGACGTGGATCTGCGCTCGGCGGACCCGCCGCCCGAGCTCGCACCGGACGCACGCACGATCGTCGTGGTTCCGACGTACGACGAGCGCGAGTCGCTGCCGATCTTCGTCGAGCGCTTCGCGCCGGCCGGCATGGAGCTGCTGGTCGTCGACGACAGCTCGCCCGACGGCACCGGCGCGCTCGCCGACGAGCTCGCCGCGACGCGGCCGTGGATGCACGTGCTGCATCGGCCGGCAAAGGACGGCTTGGGCATGGCCTACCGTGCCGGCTTCGCCTGGTGCCTCGATCGCGGCTACGAGGTCATCGGCCAGATGGACTGCGACCTCTCGCACCCGCCCGAGAAGCTCGCCGAGCTGCGCGCGGTCCTGCTCGCGCGCGGCACCGGCCTCGTGCTCGGCTCGCGCTACCTGCCCGGCGGCGGGACCGACGGCTGGAGCGCGACGCGGCTGGCGCTCAGCCGCCTCGGTTGCCGCGCGTCGCGCCTGGCGCTCGGCCTGCCGTTCAGCGATCTCAGCGGCGGCTTGAAGATGTGGCGCGCGGACTGCCTGCGCGCGATCGCGATGGACGAGCTGCTGAGCGCGGGCTACGCGTTTCAGGTCGAGATGACGCAGCTCGCGCACCTTGCCGGCGCGCGCATCGAGGAGGTGCCGTTCATCTTCTCCGAGCGCGCGGCCGGGGCATCGAAGATGACGCTGCGGATCTCGCTGGAGGGCATCCGCGTGACGCTCGCACTGCGCCGCCATCACCGCCCCGCTCGCCGCCACGCTCCCCTCCCGGCGTTGTAGCCTTCGACACGCACGCGCCCGTAGCTCAGCTGGATAGAGCGCCGCCCTCCGGAGGCGGAGGTCACAGGTTCGAATCCTGTCGGGCGCGCTGATCGCGATCAGCGCCCCGACAGCGACCGCCTGCCCGTTCAGCCCGCGGGCGGCTCGGCGACCGTCGTGACCGGCGCTGGCTCGGCTGACGTCGTGAACGTCTCGATCGGCGGCCCGGCGCTGACGTCGGCGGGGGGCCGGCGGCGCCGGCCCGTCGGCGACGAGCGGGATCGTCACGGCCATCACGATCGCCGTGACGACGATGCAGAGGCTGACCGTTCCTTGCGGCTCATGCGTCCACGCCGCTGACACAGCGCACCGCGGTCACGATCAAGTGCGCGCTGCGGCCGAACTTGCACGGCGGCGCCGGCGCGACTCTCAGCCGAAGAAGTCGCGCAGGTGCTCGGCGACGATCTGCGGGCACTCCTCGGCGGGGAAGTGGCCGCAGCCCTCGAGGTACTCGATGCGGACGTC
>JAHWJE010000396.1 GCA_019348575.1 Actinomycetota bacterium
CCCGGGGAGGTACTGGGGCTGATGATGTCGATGTCGCGGAGCACCACGGTGATCGGTGCGCCGCTCGTGTTGTTGACGCTCACCCCGTTCAAGCCGCCGCTGGTCAGGATCGAGGCGATGACGCCAGCGCCGTTGATAGTGATCGACTTGGTGATGGCGACCGCGCCATAGGGGCCCGGGTCGAGGACGCCGATCTCGCCGCCCGCGGCCATCTTGGAGATGGCGCCGGCGAAGGTCCTGCACGGCGCGGTACGGTTACAGGGATTAACGTCGTCCCCCACAGCCGACACCCACGTCCGCGTCGCCTGCGCCGGGGCCAGGGGTGCGTCGACGAGCGCCACCGCGCGCGCCGCCTGCACCAGCCGGCGCCCCTCTCGCTCGTACGCCGCGATCGCCGCGTCGATCGCCTCGGGCGCGACGAGGCCGCGCAGGTCGGCCCGGACGGTGCGCAGCCCGGCGCGGGCGGCCTCGACGGATCCCTCGTCGGCGCCGGCACCGGCGACCCCGGCCTGCTCAGCTTCGAGGCCGGCCAGGTGCTCGAGCGCATCGAGCGCCGGGGCGACCTGTTCGCCCCCGCCGCCGAGCTCGTCCAGGAGCTGCCGGCGCTGGGCTGACGGCCCGGCCTCCCTCGCCACGTCCACGTCCACGTCCACGTCCGGAGAGACTGCACCCATGCCCCCCGAACCCCCCGAGCCCGGCACTGCCCGCCGGCGCCCCCGGCTCCACCCCGGCGACCTCCCCGACGAGGTCCTGGCCTTCCTGTCCGAGCGCCACCTGGCCACGCTCACCACGCTGCGCCGGGACGGCACGCCCCACGTGGTGCCCGTCGGTTTCACCTACGACGACCGCACCCGCCTCGTGCGCATCATCACCAACGCCGGCAGCCAGAAGGCTCGCAACGCCGAGCGGGGGACGCCGGCGGTGGTGTGCCAGGTCGACGGCGGGCGGTGGCTGGCCCTCGAGGGGCGGGCCACGCTGAGCGCCGAGCCGGACCGGGTGGCCGCCGCCGTGGCCGCCTACGCCGGGCGCTACCGGGTCCCGGGGAAGAACCCGAACCGGGTGGCGCTCGAGATCGCCGTCGAGCAGGTCCTGGGCCGAGCCTGATCCTCGCCCAGGCGGGCTCCGGGCGATCACACCCGCCGCACGGCGATGCGGGCGTGGTCGGAGTAGCCCCGCGTCAGCACCGGGTGGGACTGCGTGGTGATGAGGTCACCCACCTCCACGTGGTCCGTCAGCGACACGCCGAGGTGGGCGGCGACCGAGTAGATCCGCTGCTCGTCGATCAGCTGGGCCGGTACCTCGATCTCGAAGGGCAGGGCCTCGCCGGCCCGCAGGAGCACGCCGTCGAGGCGCCGCTCGGCGATGACCTGGGAGGGCGCGTCGGCACGGGAGACGTCCTCGACCTGCACGACCACGCTGGCGGCACCGTCGGGCACGCCCTCGGCCGGGAGCAGGATCTCCCCGTGCACGACCCGCTTGCCCTCCATCGGCCCAGACTCCTTCATCGGCGGTCCAGCTCCATCAGCAGGCCGGCCATGGCCTCGGTGACGGGTTGGCCGGTGCGCTCCTCCACGAAGCGCCACTCGCCGGCCGGGTTGACCTCGAGGAACACGTGGTCGCCCTCCGGCGTGCGCCGGAGGTCGACGGCGCCGTAGACCAGGCCGAGGCGCTGCATCAGCGCATGGATGCCCTTCTCGGTCTCCACCGGGAGCTCGGTGGGGCGGAAGTCGGCGCCGGCCAGGTCCATGCGGTAATCGACCTCGTACCCACCGCGCGCCGGCGTGATGGCGGTGGCGAACATCCGGTCGCCGACCACCGTGACCCGGACGTCGGCCACCGCCGGCACCAGCTCCTGGAAGATCACCGGCGCCAGCCGCACGGAGTCGAGCAGCTCCAGCTCGTGGTCCCGCAGGACCCGGGTCTCCCGCCAGTGCTCCTCGGTGGCCAGGAACGTCTTGTACACGGTGCGGTCGATCCCGTGGGTGGCGACGTAGCGGCGCGCCGCGCGGTACGCGCGCCGCTGGCCGAGCGGCAGTCGTCGTGGCGGCCTGCCGAGCTGGTCCGAGAGCTGGCGGCGGCCGTCCCCACGGATGTGGCCGTGCCGGCAGACGTGCTCGTTCCCTGGCTGGACGACCTCGCCGAACGGGTGACGGTCGAGCGTCTGATCGACATCTCCCGGCCCATCGGCGAAGGAGTCAGGCTGCGTCGCGACGGCGGCGTCCGCGTCACGGTCCCCATCCCGTCGGCCGTCGGGGCCGGTGCGCTGGCGACGTACACGACCGTCGCGCGGTTCGAGCCCCAGCGATGAGCCGGCGACCGCATCTGCGCCCCGCCGAGGGCCAGGCGTCGGTCGAGCTGGTCGCGATGCTCCCGCTGCTCGTCGCGGTCGCGCTGGCCGAAGGTGTGCCGCTACTGACGAACGACGGGAACCTGGACCACGTCGCGCAGCTCCAGGGCGTTCCGGTCCTGAACATCAACCGGCTGGCGGACGCTGT
>JAHWJE010000397.1 GCA_019348575.1 Actinomycetota bacterium
GGCCGGTGAGCGCGCCCCCGGCACCGCGGGTCCCGGCGGCCGCCGCCGCGTCGTGATCGACTCGCAGGCATCGCGCCGCACGCCCGGCCAGCAGCAGCAGCCGCCGCGCCGACAGCGCCGCGGTCGCCGCCGCCGCGGCACGTACGACGACACCGTCGCGCCGCTGAACGAGGCCGCCGCCAGCCACACCGATCTCGTCCGCATCAACTCCGGCTCGACCGTGAAGGACATCGCCGAGTCGATGGGCGTGCCGGTCCCGGACATCATCAAGAAGCTGATGATGCTCGGCGAGATGGCGACGCTGACGCAGACGCTCTCCGACGACGCCGTCGGGGTCCTGGCCGAGGAGTTCGGCAAGGAGGTCGAGATCGTCCACGCGGCCGACGAGGTCGAGGCCGACCCGGTCTTCGAGGACGACGACGCCGACCTGATCGAGCGCCCGCCGGTCGTGACGATCATGGGCCATGTCGACCACGGCAAGACGTCGCTGCTGGACGCGATCCGCATGACCGAGGTCGTCGCCGGCGAGGCCGGCGGCATCACGCAGCACATCGGCGCCTACCAGGTGCATCACAACGACAAGCTCGTCACCTTCCTCGACACCCCGGGTCACGAGGCGTTCACCGCGATGCGCGCTCGCGGCGCCCGCGTGACCGACGTGGCGGTCATCGTCGTGGCCGCCGACGACGGCGTGAAGCCGCAGACCGACGAGGCGATCGACCATGCCAAGGCGGCAGAGGTGCCGATCGTCGTCGCGGTCAACAAGATCGACAAGGAGGGCGCCGACCCGACGCGCGTGCGCACCGAGATGACCAGTCGCGGGCTGCAGCCGGTCGAGTGGGGCGGCGACACGGAGTTCGTCGACGTCTCGGCGAAGACGAGGGTCGGCCTCGAGGACCTGCTCGACACGCTGCAGGTGGTCGCCGAGGTCGAGGAGCTGAAGGCCAACCCGAGCGCCCCGGCGTCCGGCGTCGTCGTCGAGTCCAAGCTCGATCCGGGCCGCGGGCCCGTCGTCACGATCCTCATCCAGCGCGGGACGCTGCGCGTCGGCGACGCGCTCGTCGCGGGCGCCAACTGGGGCCGCGTCCGCGCGCTCAGCGACTTCACCGGCGAGCGCGTCAAGGAGGCCCTGCCGGGCGACCCGATCGAGGTGCTCGGCTTCGACGGCGTTCCCGAGGCCGGCGAGCACGTGCGCGCCGTCGAGAACGATCGCCGCGCGCGGCAGATCGCGCACGAGCGCGAGCAGCGCCTCAAGCAGGAGCAGCAGGCGCGCCGGTCGGGCCGCAAGCGCTCGCTGGAGGACGTCTTCAAGGAGATCCAGGCGGGCGAGCTCAAGGAGCTCAACCTGCTCGTCAAGGCCGACGTCGCCGGTTCCGCCGAGGCGCTGCAGGACGAGATCGCCAAGCTGCCGCAGGACGAGGTCGCGGTCAACATCATCCGCAGCGGCGTCGGCGGCATCAACGAGTCCGACGTCATGCTCGCGGCCGCATCCGACGCGATCATCATCGGCTTCAACGTGCGTCCTGTCGGCGACGCACGCGCCGTCGCCGACCGCGAGGGCGTCGAGGTCCGCAACTACTCGGTCATCTACAAGGTGCTCGACGACCTGCGCGCCGCGATGGAGGGCATGCTCGAGCCCGACGAGGTCGAGCAGGCGCTCGGCCACGTCGAGGTGCGCCAGATCTTCCGCGCGTCGAAGATCGGCGTCATCGCCGGGTCCTACGTCACGGACGGCAAGATCACGCGCGGCGCCAAGACGCGGATCGTCCGCGACGGCACGATCGTCTACGACGGCGAGATCGCCTCCCTGCGGCGTCTCAGCGACGACGTGCGCGAGGTCGCCGCGGGCTTCGAGTGCGGCATCGTGCTGCGCAACTTCCAGGACGTCAAGGAGGGCGACATCCTTGAGGTCTACGAGACGCGCAAGGTCGATCGCGCGCTGGCCTAGCCGTGATCACTGACGTGGCCGACGACGCGTACGTCGCGCTGCTGCTCGTCCACCTGCACTTCCCCGACGCCGGCTCGTTGAAGGCCAAGCGCAAGGACCTTGCGTCGGTGAAGGCCCAGCTGCACAGCCGGATGGGGGTCACCGTCGCCGAGGTCGCTCATCAGGAGCTCTGGCAGCGCTCCACGCTGGCGGCGGCGCTCACGGGCGGCTCGATCAACAACGTCGAGAGCGCCGTCGACCGGGTCGAGCGCTTTCTGCTCGAGCGCTTCCCCGAGAGCTGCCGCGTCGAGCGCACGGTCCGGTCCTTCTACGACGTTTGGGACTAGTGGTCCCTCCTGCAAATCCGTTCACCCGTGGGTCGGCCGCTGATCGCCGCCCGGCTGCGTCCTCGGTCGTCGATGTGCCAGAGGCACACCTTCCTCCCTGCGTCCTTGCCGGGCGGCGCCAGCAACCGCCCACGGGCAAACGGACTCACAGGAGGAACCACTAGGATGCCCTCGGACCGCATGAGGCGCGTCGACGAGGCCGTCAGGCAGGTCTTGTCC
>JAHWJE010000398.1 GCA_019348575.1 Actinomycetota bacterium
CCAAGCCGGCTTCGAGACGCTCGTCGTGGCGGGCTATGACCCGAAGATGGCGTACTTCGAGTGCCTGCACGAGCTCAAGCTGATCGTCGACCTCATGTACGAGAAGGGCCTTGCGGGGATGCGCTACTCGATCTCCAACACCGCCGAGTACGGCGACTACACGCGCGGCAGGCGCGTCATCACCGACGACACGCGGGCGAGCATGCGGCAGATCCTCGCCGAGATCCAGAGCGGCGACTTCGCGCGCGAGTGGATCGCCGAGAACCGCGCCGGGCAGGAGAACTTCAAGCGCATGCGCGCCGAGCAGGCCGCCAGCGCGGTCGAGACGACCGGCAGGGACCTGCGCAGGATGATGGACTGGATCGACACCGACTTCCACGAGTAGGGCACGGACGTCTGCCGATGACGACGAGCACGCAGCTGGAGATTCCCGCAGCACTGAAGCCGTCCGACGGCCGGTTCGGCTGCGGCCCCTCGAAGGTCCGCCCCGAGCAGCTCGCGGCGCTCGCCTCCGAGCACGCGGCGCTGCTCGGCACCTCGCACCGTCAGGAGCCCGTCCGCGCGCTCGTCGGCCGGGTGCGCGCGGGCCTGGCCGAGGTGCTCGGCGCGCCCGACGGCTACGAGGTCGCGCTCGGCAACGGCGGCACGACCGCGTTCTGGGACGCGGCCGCGCTGTCGCTCGTCCGCGAGCGCTCGCTGCACCTGACCTACGGCGAGTTCAGCCGCAAGTTCGCCGACGTCGCGCGCAGGGCGCCGTTCCTGGGCGATCCGATCGTGATCGAGGCCGCGCCCGGCGACGCGCCGCGGCCGGCCGGCGATCCCGCCGCCGACGCGATCGCCTGGGCGCACAACGAGACCTCGACGGGCGTGATGGTCCCGGCGCGGCGCCCGCCGGACGCCGGCGACGCACTGGTCCTGATCGACGCGACCTCAGCTGCAGGCGGCCTGCCGCTCGACGCCGCCCAGGCGGACGCCTACTACTTCGCGCCGCAGAAGAGCTTCGCCGCCGACGGCGGGCTCTGGCTCGCGCTGCTCAGCCCCGCCGCGATCGAGCGGATCGAGCAGATCGCCGCGACCGATCGCTGGATCCCCGAGTTCCTGAGCCTGAGCGCCGCGCTGGCCAACTCGCGCCAGGACCAGACGCTCAACACGCCCGCGCTCGCGACGCTCGTTCTGCTCGCCGAGCAGCTGGACTGGATGCTCGCCAACGGCGGGCTGGACTGGTGCGTCGCGCGCACGACGCAGTCGTCGAGCATCCTGTACGGCTGGGCGGAGGCGTCGCAGCACGCGACGCCGTTCGTCGCCGACCCCGCCAAGCGCTCGCTCGTCGTCGGCACGATCGACTTCGCCGAGACGGTCGACGCCGCGCGGCTCGCGGCGACGCTGCGCGCGAACGGCATCGTCGACGTCGAGCCCTATCGCAAGCTCGGCCGCAACCAGCTGCGCGTCGGGATGTTCCCGGCGGTCGAGCCGGCCGACGTGCGCGCGCTGACGGCCTGCATCGACTGGGTCGTCGAGCGGATGGAGGAGCAGTGACCGCCCAGCGCGTGCTCGTCGCCGAGCCCGTCGGCGACTCGGGCGTGGACCTGCTGCAGGTCGCCGGCTTCGACGTCGACCTCGGGATCGGATGGCCGCGCAAGCAGCTGGCCGAGCGGATCGCCGACTACGAGGGGATCCTGATCCGGTCGGCCACGAAGCTCGACGCGGAGCTGATCGGGCGTGCGACGAACCTGCGCGTGGTCGCTCGCGCCGGCGTCGGGATCGACAACATCGACGTCGCTGCGGCGACGAAGCGCGGCATCATCGTCGCCAACGCGCCGCGCTCGAACATCGTCACCGCCGCCGAGCACACGATGGCGCTGATGCTCGCGCTCTGTCGCAACGTGCCGCAGGCGCACGCCTCGCTGACCGCCGGGAAGTGGGAGCGAAAGCGCTTCGGCGGCATCGAGGTCTATCGCAAGACGCTCGGGGTCCTCGGCTTCGGGCGCATCGGGCAGCTGGTCGCCGAGCGTGCCAAGGGCTTCGACATGCGGGTGCTCGCGTTCGACCCGTTCGTCTCGGCCGAGCGCTACCGCGAGCTCGGCGTCGAGAAGGCAGAGGCCTCCGCCGACGTCTACGCCGAGGCCGACATCATCACGATCCACCTGCCGAACACCCCCGAGACCCGCAACTGGCTCGACGCCGAGGCGTTCGCGCAGACGGGCCACGCGCGGTACGCGGAGGTGGCGCGGGGCGTCTTCGACTTCGTGCTGCGCGAGATGACCTCGCATGACGGCGCGTTCTACACCGCGTTCGACGCGGAGGTCGACGCCCGCGAGGGCCTCAGCTACCTCTGGACGAAGGAGGAGGTCGAGCAGGTCCTGGGCGCCGGCGAGGACACCGCGCTTTTCACCCGCGTCTACGGCTTGGACATGGGGCCCAACTTCGCCGACCCACATCACTCCGGCGGCGTGCCCGAGGCGAACATTCTGTTCCTCCCGCGCCCGAT
>JAHWJE010000399.1 GCA_019348575.1 Actinomycetota bacterium
CGCGGGCCTTCCAGGCGCTGCAGCCGCACGCGCCGGTCGAGCAGATCCTGCAGCCCCGACCGCTCGGCCAGGACGATCTCCTTCTCGACCCCAGAAGCCGCGTCGCCCGCCAGGATCCGCAGCCGCCCTGCGGCATGCGGCTCGGCCAGGAGGACCGAGCTCGCGCCGAAGCACGTCCGCGCCTCGCGGACGAGGGCCTCCGCGACGTCCTGCTCGCCGTCCTCCGGCGGGACCGCCAGCAGCCGCGACACCGCCACCAGCGCGACGAACGCGCCACTGCCCGAGCCGCGCGCGGTCGAGAGGACCGAGGCGCCCGGCGCGGCCATGTCGACGGAGTTCAGGCCGCGGTTGGCGATCGACAGCAGGTCGCCCGAGGGCTCGGTGGCGGTGACGCTCAGCACGGCGGGCAGGGTCGACGAGGCGGGGTACGACGGGCGCACGTCGAGGTCGCGCGAGTTGTTGCCGGCCGACGCGACGACCGTCGCGCCCCGGTCGTCGGCGTAGGCGAGCGCCGCGTCGAGGTCGGGACTCGTGCCGTCGCCGTTGAGCGAGACGTTGAGGATGCGCGCGCCCTCGTCGACGGCATAGCGGATGCCGCGCGCGAGCAGCGTCGAGTTGCCCGCGCGGCTTGCGTCGAGCACCTTGACGGCCATGATCCGCGCTCGCGGGGCGATCCCCGCGCCGCCCGTGCCGTTGCCGCCCCGCGCGGCGACGATGCCCGCGACGTGCGTGCCGTGGCCCTCGTCGTCGTCGGCGCTCGCGCCCGGCGAGACGATGTTCGCCCCGTGCACGTCGTCGACGAACCCGTTGCGATCGTCGTCGACGCCGTTGCCGGCGAGCTCGCCCGGGTTGGTCCAGAGGTTCCGCGCGAGATCGGGGTGATCGAACTGCACTCCGCTGTCGAGGATCGCGACGACGACGCCGTCGCCGAGGGACTGCGTCCAGGCCTCGGGCGCGCCGGTCGCGTCGGGGTTGGTCAGCGCCCACTGCTCGGGCAGCAGCGGGTCGTTCGCGGCCTGCGCGGGCGCAGCGCCCGCGACGCTCAGCGCGAGCGTGGCGGCAAGCGCGGCGATCGTTCGTGTGCGGGGAGCGAACACACGACGCGTACTCGGACGCTCGAGGGACGTCCGTCCAGCCGGTCATCGCCAGCGCGGACGCACGGACGAGTGACCCGATTCAGGCGATCCGGACGGATGTTCGATCGCTGCCGCTACCCCGCCAGCCAGCCGCGCCGCTCGAGCTCCTCGACGAAGCGCGCATACTGCTCGTCGAGGTGCTCGCGCATCGCCTCGCGCGGCTCGATCACCGCCTGCGTGCGGGACATCCGCCGCGCCGCGTGCGCGACGCGCTCGCCGCCTGCCACGGCCGCGGCGAGGATCGCCATGCCGAACGCCGACTCGCTGGTCTCGGGGAGGCGAACGCTGCGGCCCAGCGCGTCGGCCCGCAGCTGGCACCACGCTCGGTTCTGCGTCGCACCGCCGGTCAGGCTGAGCTCGCCGTCGCCCAGCGCGCCGAGCCGGGCGAGCTGCTCGACGCACAACCGCTCGACGAGCGCGAGGCCCTGCAGGAGCGCGGCGGCGTGCTCGCCCTCGTCGGCGGGGGTGCCGAGCATGAAGGCCTCGGCGCCGGGCGCGACGAACGGGAAGCGCTCGCCGCGCGAGACGAGCGGGTAGGCGACGACGCGGGTGCGCTCGTGCTCGGCCGCGCGGCGGCCGAGCTCGTCGAGGTCGCGGCCGGGGAAGGTCGCCGGCAGCACCCCTGCGCCGCTGCTCGACGCGCCGCCGGGAAGCCACTCGCCGCCGTCGGGCGAACGATGCGAGTAGACGCCGCGCGCCGGATCGTCGACGCGCTCCTGTGAGCAGGCCTTGAGGACGAGCGTGGTGCCCAGCACCGAGTTGACATCGCCGGGGCGCAGCGCTCCCGCCGCGATCTGGGCGGCACAGCCGTCGGTCATGCCGGCCAGGACCGGCGTCCCGGCGGGCAGCGCGGACTGCGCGGCGGCGCCGGGACAGACCTCGCCGAGCCTCGTGCCGGGCGCGACGACCGCGGGCAGGACGTCGCCCAGGTCGCGGGGATCGGCTCGCAGGAAGCACTCGCGCGCGGGGTCGTAGCCGGTCTTGAGCGCGTGGCTCGCGTCGGACGCCACGCGGTGGCCGGTGAGCGCTCGCGCGACGACGTCGGGCTGATGCGCGAGGCGCGCCCCCGGCCGCCGCGCGGCGGGCTCGTGCTCGAGCAGCCACAGCAGCTTCGGCAGCGCCCACGACGTCGCCATCCCGAGGCGGCGCGCCTGCGCCGCTGCGCGGCCGTCGTCGTACATCAGCGCCTGCGTCAGCGGCTCTCCGTCGGCGTCGACGAGCAGGATCGTGCCCGATGTCGCGCACGTCGCGACGGCACGGACGCGCTGCGCGGCGATGTCGCGCAGCGCGTCGCGGCAGGCGTCCGCGACGGCGTCCCACCAGCTTCGCGGGTCCTGCTCGTGGCG
>JAHWJE010000039.1 GCA_019348575.1 Actinomycetota bacterium
TCGCCCAGCGCTGGGGCGACGCCCCGTACACCATGGGCTACGACCTGCTGAACGAACCGTGGCCGGGTCCGGAATGGCCGGATTGCCTCGACCCCGCCACAGGCTGCCCGCAGGTGGAGTCCGAGGAGCTCCAGCCGTTCTTCGAGCACGCCCTTCGGGGCATCCGCACGGTCGACCGCGACTCGATCGTGTGGTTCGAGCCGCAGCTGCTCGCCGGCGGCACCTCGGCGCCGACGGGGTTCGGACCCGTGGCCGGTGAGGATCAGCTCGGCTACTCGTGGCACAACTACTGCCCGCACGGCGCACTGCTGCAGGCGATGCAGCTGGGGCTCGTCGCGCGCGACCAGCGCGGCGTAGCGGCCGCCGAGCGCGAGCAGCTCGTCGTGCGTGCCCTGCTCGGCGATCACGCCGCCTTCGAGCACGACGATCTGGTCCGCGTCGCGGACGGTCGAGAGCCGGTGCGCGATCACGATCGTCGTCCGGCCCTCCGCGAGCTCGTCGAGGGCGGCATCGACCGCGCGCTCCGTCCGCACGTCGAGCGCGCCGCCCTCGAAATCAGTGACCCGCCCCCCCGCCTCGAGCACCACCAGCGCCCCCGGGACGTCCCAGCGCGTGTTCAGCCGCTCGACGACCTTCAGCCCGAGCACCTGCGCCGGCGCGTCGGGATCGCCGTCGGCCTCCGTCCACGGTCGCGTGGTGAAGATCGGCGCTCCGCTCGGCGGCATGCGCGCCGGCCGCGGCGCCGGTCCGACCGGGCCCGTCCGCCAGCGCTCGCGCGCGTCCTCCAGCGCGCCGAGCGCCGACTGGCGCGCGACGATGTACAGCCGGTCGTTGGCCTGCAGACGGGTCGAGCCGCGCGGCGGCAGCGCCTCGTCGTCGCGGACGAGGACGTTGACGAGCGCCTCGCGCGGCAGCCCGAGATCGCGCACGCGCACGCCGATCGCGGCGTCCCCCTCGGCGATCGGCACCTCGACGACATCGGCGCCGAGCTGCCGGATCGAGCCCACCTCGACGAGCGGGCGCGGCAGCGCGGGCTCGGCCGTCGTCGCGCCCAGCAAGCGCGCGAGCGGCTCGAACGTCATGCCCTGCAGCAGCGTCGAGAGCAGCACGGCGAAGAACGCGATGTTGAAGAACGTCAGGCTGCCGTCGACGTCCTCGATGATCGGAAACGTCGCGAGGACGACCGGCACGGCGCCGCGCAGGCCCGCCCAGCCAAGCACGAGCCTGTCGCTGAGCCCGAGCGGCGCGAACGCCGTCGCCACCGTGACGGCCAGCGGGCGCGCGACGAGGACGAGCACGAGCGCGATCAGCGTGCCCTGCCACGCGATCTCGTCGAGCTGGCTCGGGAAGACGAGCAGGCCGAGCGTGACGAACATCGTCAGCTGCGCGACCCACGCCAGGCCGTCGTGGAAGGCGTGCACGGTCTGGCGCGCGGGCAGGCTGGCGGAGCCCAGCGCCAGGCCCGCGAGGTAGACGGCCAGGAAGGCCGAGCCGTGCAGGACGTCGGCGAGGCCGAACGCCACCGCGACGACGGCGATCGACGCGACCGGGTACAGCCCGGTCGTCGGCAGGCGCGCGCGGCGAAAGGCCTGGACCGCGAGCAGGCCGACGGCGACCCCGGTGACGGCGCCGATCCCGAGCTGCTGGACGAACAGCAGGGCCATGTCGACGATCCCGTAGTCGGGATGCTCGATCCACGCGATGAAGCCGAGCACGAGCAGCACGGCGACGGGGTCGTTCATGCCCGCCTCGCCCTCCAGTGTGCGCGCGAGGCGGCGCTTGAGCGTCGAGCCGCGCAGCAGGGCGAAGATCGCCGCGCCGTCCGTCGCCGAGACGATCGCGCCGACGAGCATCCCCTGCAGGAGCGTGAGGTCCAGCAGCCAGAACGCCGCGAGGCCGGTCACCGCCGCGGTGATGAGCGTGCCGAGCGTCGCCAGCGTGACAGCGGATCCCAGCACGGGACGGATCTCCTGGATGCCCGCCGCCAGGCCGCCCTCGAACAGGATCAGCGCCAGCGCGATGACCCCGACCGAGCGGGCCAGCTCGTAGTCGCCGAACGGGATCAGCCCGAGGCCGTCCGAGCCGCAGAGCATGCCGACGCCGAGGAAGAGCACGAGGCCGGGGATGCGCAGGCGCCCGGCCAGCAGCGAGGCGGCCAGCCCGAGCGCGAGCAGCAGGCCCGCGACCAGGATCAGGCTTCCCTCGTGTCCCATCGGGCGATCTTGCTACAGCCAGCCGGCCCGGCGCAGGATCCGGTGCAGCACGAAGGCGGCGACCGCCATCGCGATCAGGACAGCCGGGTAGCCGTAGCGCCAGCCGAGCTCCGGCATGTGCTCGAAGTTCATGCCGTAGATGCTGGCCATGAGCGTCGGCACGGTGATGATCGCCGCCCAGCCGGAGATCTGCTTGACGACGTCGTTCTGCTGCACGGAGATGACGGCGAGGTTGGCCTGCAGGATGCTCGTGAGCAGCTCGCGCTGGGTGGTGATCGCGTCCTCGACGCGCTTGACGTGGTCGGCGACGTCGCGCAGGTGCTCGCGCAGGTGCGCGGAGATCTCGGGGTGCGCGGCGGAGAGGAGCAGGTCCAGCGGCGCCAGCAGCGGGTGCACCGCGCGGTAGAACTCGGCCAGCTCGCGGCGCAGGAAGTACACGCGCCTGGTCTCGTCGCTGCGCTCGCCGAAGATCGACACCTCGACCTCCTCGACGTCGTTCTCGAGGCCCGCCATCACCGGCTCGTAGTCGTCGACGATCTTGTCGGTGATCGCCCAGACCGCGGCCGCGGGCCCCTCGCGCAGCAGCGCGGCGTCCGCCTCCAGGCGCTCGCGCGCGGAGCCCAGCTCGCTCGCCGCGCCGTGGCGCACGACGATGACGTAGTCCGCGCCGGTGAACACGTGGACCTCGCCGAACTCGACCTCCTCGCGGTCGTCGAGGTAGCGGGCGGTGTGCAGGACGAGGAAGTAGCCGTCGTCGTAGTCCTCGATCTTCGGTCGCTGGTGGGCGTGCATCGCGTCCTCGACCGCGAGCTCCGGGAGCCCGAAGCGATCGGCGACCTGGCGCAGCTCGCCGGGGTCGGGGTCGTGCAGCCCGAGCCACACGAAGCCTTCGCCGCGATGCTCGTCGACCTCGTCGAGCGCGAGGCGTCCCTTGTGCTGGCGCGCGCCGTCCTTGTAGTGCGCGCAGTCGACGATCACGGTGCGCGCAGCCTACCGGCGCCCGCGTCCTGCTAGTGGTCGGGGGCGACCACTAGGGCGCGCTTCTCGAGCGCAGGCGCGCCGCCGGGCGCAGCCCGAAGCGCAGCACGCGGGCGAGCACGAACAGCGCGCTGCGCTCGCGCCCGCCGGGGCTGATCAGCGCCGAGTCCCAGCTGTCCCTGCGCGACACGGAGTTCCAGTGATACAGGTAGACGCGCCTGATGCGCGGGTGCAGCGGCAGGAGGCGATCGAAGATGAAGCGCGTGACCTCGCCCGCGTGCCGCGGCCCCTCGGGGATCTCGGTCCTGCTGCGATTGTCGCGCCGCACGAGGCCGCCCGTCTCGGTCAGCCAGACCTCCGAGCGCGGCGCGACGCGCAGCAGCTGGCGCAGGCGCGCCATCTTGAAGCGGTTGGCCTCGACGTAGTTGTGCAGCCCCCAGATCTTCGGCGAGTAGCCGAGCTTGCGGTTGAAGCGCTTCACCCAGCTGCGCATGTTCGGCATGTCGAGCAGCTCGGGAGCGAGGATCGTGCAGCTGGGGCACTCGCGCCGCAGCGCGCGGTAGTAGGACGCGGCGAGCCGCGGGCGACGGCAGAGCGGCTCGCCGCAGTGGTTGGCCTCGTTCCAGGTCGCGAACGTCGTGACCCAGGGCCAGTACCGGCGAAAGCGCCGAAACTCGTACTTCAGGCGCTCGGGCGTGGGCACCGAGCGCCGCCGGGAGCGCGAGTGCATGAACGAGATCAGCGGCTCGACGCCCGCAGCCCGCGCGCCCTGCAGCCATGCATCGATCTCGGCGACGTCGATCGGGTTGGTGAGCGCGTCCCAGCCGATCGCCAGGCGCGCGCGCGTGATGCCGAGCGCCGCGAAGCGCGCGTCGCCGAACATGTCCGGCTTCTGGTCGGCGATCCCGACCTCGACGCCGGGCGCCGCCCCGACGAGGCCGGCCTGTGCGGGGATCTCGGCGGCCTCGGCCTGGCGCGCGGCGGGCACGAGCGCGACGACGATCGCGATCAGCAGCGCCAGCGGCGCGGCGCGGCGCGGCGCGACCATCAGCCGCCCGTCAGGACGTCGTCGTTGCGGGCGAGCGGCATGAAGGCCTGCGCGGCGGCGAGCTGGGAGACGAGCATCGGGTGCAACGGTAGTGGTTGATGCAGACCGAGCGGACCGATGAGGAATAGGCTCCCCTGCCATGAAGGTCCAGACCCTGTCGCGGCGACCCCAGTCGCCCACGCAGAAGCGTCAGGCGGTCGAGGCCGCGGTGCTGCAGGCGATGGAGGACCTGCTCGGCGAGGGCGCGACGTACGCGACGCTGAGCGTCGAGAAGATCTCCAAGCGCGCGGGGATCTCCCGCACGGCGTTCTACTTCTACTTCGCCGACAAGCGCGAGCTGCTGATGCGGCTGGCATCGAAGCTGAGCGACGAGCTCTACCGCGAGGCCGACGCGTGGTGGTCGGGCGCCGGCGACGGCCCCGCGCAGCTCACGACCGCGCTGGCCAAGATCGCCGCGCTGTACCGCGCGCACGGACCGCTCGTGTGCGCGATCGTCGAGCTGTCGACCTACGACGAGGTCGTGGGGGCGTTCTGGCACGCGCTCGTGGGCCGCTTCGTCGACGCCAGCGCCGAGCGGATCGCGTCGGAGGTGGACGCGCGACCGCGGGCGTCCCCCGAGGCGACGGCGTTCGCGCTCGTCTGGATGACGGAGCGCGCCCTGCACCAGATGCTGGCGCAGAAGGGCCCGCTGTCGGACGAGGAGCTCGTGCGAGCGCTGGCGGGCGTCTGGGTGGCGACGGTGTACGGGCGCGCTGAGGCCGTCTAGGACCGCACCCGCTCGAACTCCTCCGTCTCGCGCCGCACCGCGTCGAACTCGCCCGTCTCGAGCCGCGCGACCACGTCCGAGTCGATCTCCTCCTCGCTCGCGTCGGGCTTCATGCGCCGCAGGCGGATCGTGTCGAGGCGCTTGAACTTGAGGATCTCGAGCACGTACACGAGGTAGACCGAGGCGATCAGCGCGATCAGGCCGAGCAGCGCCATGACGCTCGCCCAGCCCGCGTGCAGGCGCCCGCCGTTGTCGGAGTAGGGAACGAAGCGCAGCGCGAGCGCCAGGCCGGCCAGCATCAGCGTCCAGGCGTAGAGGTACACGACCGTGCGCCGCGTCGAGAACCCGATGCGGTCCATCCGGTGGTGGAAGTGCTCGCGGTCGGCGAGGTACACCGGCCTGCGGTACTTCAGGCGCTTGAGCAGCACGAAGGTGGTGTCGAGGAACGGCACCGCGAGGACGATCAGCGGCAGGACGAGCGCGAGCACGGCCTGGGTCTTGACCGTTCCCTCGACCGCGACGCAGGCGAGCAGCAACCCGAGCAGGTTGGACCCGCAGTCGCCCATGAAGACCGTCGCCGGGTGGAAGTTGTGCACGAGGAAGCCGAGCGCCGCTCCGGCGATGATCGCCGCGAGCACCGCCGCGTTGGCGCGCTGCAGGTCGAAGGCGATCACGACGAAGGCCATCGCCGCGATCGCGCAGACGCCGGCGGCCAGGCCGTCGACGCCGTCGGAGAAGTTGACGACGTTCATGATCAGCACGATCCCGAGCACCGTCACCGGGATCCCGAGGTCGCCCAGCTCCACGCGGTGGACGAACGGCAGCGTGAAGTCGTACACCCGAACGCCCTCGAGCACCGGGATGAGCGCGGCGGCGATCTGGCCGAGCAGCTTGATCGGGGCACTGAGCTCGAACACGTCGTCCAGCGCGCCGACGATCGTGATCACGGCCGCCCCCGCCACGATCGCGCCGAAGGCGCCGTCGAGCGGGAGGAAGAGCAGCGCGCTGACGAGCACGCCGGCGAAGATCGCGACGCCGCCCAGGCGCGGCATCGGCCGGTCCGACAAGCCCCGGGCTCGCGGCTCGTCGACCGCCCCGACGCGGCGGGCGAGACGGACCGCGAGCGGCGTCAGGCAGACCACGACCAGCGCCGCGACCGCCGCGGCTGCGACTGCGTCCCACGTCGAATGCGCCATCGCCGACAGCATCCCATCCCCGGCGGCGCGCCGCCGTCGCGCGTGCGAGACTGTCGCACTGCGCGGCGCGGCCAACGGATGACGCTGCTCGCGCCAGGGAAGGCAGACCTCATGCGGATCTGGATCGACCTCACAGCTCCTGCGCACCCGGTCGTCTTCCGGCCGCTGCTCGCGCGCCTGCACGCGCGCGGCCACGAGGTGCTGGTGACGGCGCGCGACTACGCGCAGACGCTCGACCTGTGCCGGCTGCACGGCATCGACGCGACCGTCGTCGGGGTGCACGGCGGCGCCTCGATGGCGAGCAAGGCGGGCAGCCTCGCCGCGCGCACCGCGCGGCTGTTCCGGCGCGTACGGCGGTTCGCGCCGTCGCTCGCGGTCGCGCACGGCTCCAACGACCTCGCCCTCGTCGCGCGGATGCTGCGCGTCCCGGCCTGCAACACCTTCGACTACGAGTGGGCGACGCTGCAGCACAACGTCGGCTGCCGGCTGGCGCGCAGCGTCCTGGTTCCCGAGGCGATCCCGCTGGAGCGGCTCAGCCGCTACGGCGTCACGGCCGAGCGGCTGCGCCACTATCCGGGCATCAAGGAGGAGTACTACCTCGCCGACTTCGAGCCCGACCGCGCGCTGCTCGCGCGCCTCGGCGTCGACGAGCAGCGCACGGTCGTCGTCGTCCGCCCGCCGCCGGACGTCTCGCTCTACCACCGGCGCTCCAATCCGCTCTACCTGCAGGTCCTGCAGCACATCGGCCACGACGCGGACGTGCACGCCGTCGTGATCCCGCGCACGCAGGAGCAGCGCAGCGCCCTGCGCGCGATGAACCTGCCCAGCGTGATCGTGCCGGAGGGCGCGATCGACGCGCAGAGCCTGATCGCGCTGGCCGATCTCGTGATCTCCGCCGGCGGCACGATGAACCGCGAAGCCGTCGCGCTCGGGACGCCGGTCTACACGACATACGGCGGCCGGCTGGGAGCCGTCGACGAGGCGCTGATCCGCAGCGGCCGGCTGCGGCCCGCGACCGACGTGCGCGCGATCGAGATCGTCAAGCAGGAGCGCCGCGAGCCGACCGCGCGGCGCGATCCCGACACGCTCGTCGACCTGATGCTCGAGGCGGCGTGAGAACGCGGCTGCTGCGCACGCTGCCCGAGCCGCAGGCGCGGGACGAGCGGCGGCGCTCGGCCGAGCTCGAGTTCGGTCAGGACCTCGCCGCCCGCTACGCGACGCTCGGCGACCGGGCGCTGCGCCCGCGGCCCGTCGACGGCGTGCTGCGCGCGCTGGACATCGTCCTCGCGTCGGTCCTGCTGGCGCTCACGTCGCCGGTCCTGGCCCTGGCGGCGCTCGCGATCAAGCTCACCTCGGGCTCCCCCGTCCTGTACCGCGGCGCCCGCGTCGGGCGCGCCGGGCACACGTTCACGATGTACAAGCTGCGCACGCTGCGCCCGGACGCCGAGCAGCGGCTGCGCGGCCTGCAGGACCGCGAGCTCGACCTGCTGACGGAGGGCGAGCACACGCGCGTCGGGCGCCTGCTGCGCGCGACGCAGCTCGACGAGCTGCCACAGCTCGTCAACGTGCTGCGCGGCGACATGTCGATCGTCGGCCCGCGCCCGATCCGGCCGGTGTTCTTCGAGGAGCTCGTGGTCGACATCCCGCAGTACTGGCAGCGCCTCGTCGTGCGGCCCGGGCTGACGGGGTTCGCGCAGCTGCGCATGCGCCGCGACACGACCTGGGCCGAGAAGCTCGCCCACGACCTCGAGTACCTCGCCGACCGCTCGGTGCGGCTGTACGCGCGCATCGTGCTGGCGACCGCGGCACGGCTGCTGGGCAGGATGCGCGGCGAGGTCGGCCGCGCCGCGCGCCGGGAGGACTGACCGTGTGCGGGATCTGCGGGCTCGCCGCGCTCGACGGCGGGGCGGTCGACGCGGCGCCGCTGGCGGCGATGAGCGCAGCGCTCGTGCATCGCGGGCCCGACGACGCCGGCGCGCTGGTCGACGGGCCCGTCGCCCTCGCGGCGCGGCGGCTGGCGATCATCGACCTCGCCGGCGGCCATCAGCCGATCGCATCCGAGGACGGCCTCGTGCACGCCGTGCAGAACGGCGAGATCCTCAACCACGCCGCGCTGCGGCGCGACCTCGAGCGCGACGGGCACCGCCTGAGGTTCGGCCCGGTCAGGGTGAGGTGGCGACCGCCGCGGCGAGGACGCCGACAAGGGAAAGCACCACGAAGGCCGGCGTCCACAGGAACCAGAGTCGCGGTGCCAGCCGGGTGAAGAGCCGGTCGGGGTCGAACAAGCTCTTGCGCCAGAAGAGCAGGCTCTGGCGCTGCGGCAAGGGCGCGGGTTCCGCGGGCGCCTGTTGACAGGCGGGGGCGGGTGGAGGCGCGGGGGGCGGCACGTCGGCCGGCGCCTTCGTGGTCGTGGTCCGGGTGTCCGTGGCCGGCTGCACCAGACTGTGCTTTCGCGCCAGCTCGATGAACGCGAGCAGGTCCGCACCCGACAGCGGCTGGCCGAACTGGTCCTGGAAGGCTGTGCAGATGGC
>JAHWJE010000003.1:0-10634 GCA_019348575.1 Actinomycetota bacterium
TTCGAAAACGTCGTCAGCGCCACCGGCTCATGCGTCAGCAGCTCCGCATATGCACCCGCCACGCGCCGCGGCGTCTCTCGCAGTCCGTGATCGGTGAGATCGCGTCCAAGCGCTTCGAGCAGGTCGCCGACGGCGCGCTCGGCGGCGGCGATGTCGATCGTCGGCCGCTCGCCGCGCTGCACGCGCCCGTCGACGTGAAGCGCGGCGACGCGAGCCACGCGGGAGTTCGCTGTGCCCATGCGCAGATCAGCGTCACCCCGCGCTGCGGTCTTACGTCCAGGTTTGCGGGGGCGACCGCTGCTGCAGCAGCGCCGACGGCGGCAGGCCGGCGAGCGTGCGGCAGTCGTGGGTGAAGTGCGCCTGGTCGGCGTAGCCCGCTGCGGCCGCCGCCAGCGCGAGCTCCTCCCCCGCGCGCGCGGCGGCGAGCGCGCGCTCGAGACGCAGCACGCGCGCCAGGCGCTTGGGGCCGTAGCCGACCGCCGCCTCGAAGCGCCGCCGCAGCTGACGTGCGCTGACGCCGAGCTCGCGCGCGAGCGCCTCGACGCGCGTGCTCGGATCCTGCAGCTTCGCGACCGCTGCCCGGACGAGAGGATCGGGGGGCGCGATCTGCGGCACGCGGGCGGCGAGCGCGCCGAGCAGCGCGCCGGCGGCGTCCTCGCAGCGCGCGATGTGCTCCTCCAGGCGGCGGGCGTCGTCGTCCCACACGTCCTGCAGCGCGACGCGCGCGTCGCGCAGCTCGGCAGCGTCGACGCCGAGCAGCGCCGCGCCCGCGCCCGGCCGCATCCGCACGCCGACGACGCGCGCGCCGGGGCGAACGCGCACGAGAAAGGCGGTCGTGTTGGCGCCGACGACCTGCATCCCCAGCCCCTCGCTCCACACGATGTCGATGCAGCCGTCCGGCACGACGCGCACCGGCGCGCCGCCGTCGCCGCCGCGCTCCCAGGCGCACTCGACCCACGGCACGAGCCCGATCGCCGGCGCACGCTCACGGTAGGACACCGGCTGACAGTACCGCCGCTCAGGGCAGGGCGACGCGCTGCAGCGGCTCGTAGCGCGCGCCGCCGGGGCCGGTCTGCGAGCGATACAGCGTCAGCGACGGCGCCTGGAAGGACAGCGGCGGCGCGGGCCGCCGCAGTGGGCGCCGCGCGTCGATCCGCGTCCCGCGCGGGACGCGGCCGACGGTCACGTGCGGCCTGAAGGGGCGCGCCTCCGGCGCAACGGCGATCGCGCGCTCGAGCGCCGCGACGAGATCGGCCTGCAGCGCCGCGAGCGCGGCGCTTTCGCGCAGCGCGACGGTCAGCACCCCGGGACGCCGCGGCGGCAGCCACAGCGCGCCGGCGCACTCCAGCGCCTCCAGCGGCCGCGCGCACGACCCGAGCAGGTTTCCGGCCAGCGCCGCCTCGTCCTCGTCGCACGATCCGAGGAACGCGAGCGTGACGTGCAGGCTCTCGACCGCCACGCGGCGCACTGCGGGCGGCGCCGCCTCGTCGGCCCACGCCGCGAGCGTCGCGCGCACCGCCGCGGGCAGGTCGAGCGCGACGAACAGGCGCACGCGGCGTCAGCCGCCGTCGTCGAGCAGCAAGCGCCGCACGAGGTGAAGCGCGACGGTGGTCGAGCGGTCGCGGACGTCGGCGCGGCCGCCGGGCAGCGTCACCGAGCGCGTGAGCCGGCGCCCGTCGCCGTGGGTCACGGACAGCCAGACGAGCCCGACGGGCTTGTCCGCGGTCGCGCCGCCGGGGCCGGCGATGCCGGTGACGCCGACGCCGACGTCGGCGCCCAGCCGCGTCGCGGAGCCCTCGGCGAGCGCCTGCGCGACCTCGACCGACACGGCGCCCGCCCGATCGATGACCGTCGGATCGACGCCGGCCAGCGCGCTCTTCGCCTCGTTGGCGTAGACGACGAGGCCGCCGAGGACGTACGCCGACGACCCCGCCAGGTCGGTCAGCCGCCCGGCGAGGAGCCCGCCGGTGCACGACTCCGCGACCGCGATCGTCTGCACCGGGCGCGACCCGTCTCCGCGAAGCAGCCGGAAGACCTGCTCGTCGACGCTCGTGCCGTCTTCGGAGAACAGCGTGCGCGGATGGCGTTCGCGCACGAGCTGCGCGAACGCGTCGTAGACGGCGCCCGCGGCAGGTTCGTAGCGGGTGACGACCTCGACCTCGCCGCGCCGCAGGCAGGTCGTGATCTCGAGTCGCTCGAGCTCGATCCCGGCATCCTGCGCGGCGCGCAGCGTCGCCGCGATCTCGGACTCCGGGATCCCGTACAGGCGCAGCATGTCGCGCCGGTACTCGACGGCGCCCGCCAGCGCCGCCCGCAGCGCCTCGCTCGTCGCGATCGCCGTGCGCCACATCGGCTGCAGCTCGCGCGGCGGCCCCGGCAGCACGACGACGGTGGGCCCGTCGCCCGACCGGGGCGTCACGACGAGCCCCGGCGCCGTGCCGACCGGCTCGAGGATCTCCGCGCCGGCCGGGATCACCGCCTGCTTGCGGTTGGAGACGAGGATCGCCTCCGGGTCGAGATCGGGCCAGCGCGCCATCAGCGGGCGCAGGATCTCGCCGATCCGTGCTTGCAGCGGCTCGTCGAGCACCATCTCGCGGTCCTGGAACTCTCCCACGACGGCGGCCGTCAGGTCGTCGGCGGTCGGGCCGAGACCGCCGCTCGTGACGATCAGCGCGCAGCCCTCGGAGGCCAGGAAGCGCAGCGCGCGCAGGATGTCCTCGGGACGGTCGCCCACGACGGCGATCGCGATCGGCTCTGCGCCGAGCACGTGCAGCTGCTCGGACAGCCACGGCCCGTTGCGGTCCGCGACGCGGCCGGTCAGCACCTCGGTGCCCGTCACGACGATCCCCGCGCGAACGCTCATCGCTCGCGTGTCAACGGCAGACGGGGCGCTTGTCCGCCGATAGCGGCTGGCGCCCCCGCCCGGGCGTGATCTCGACGCCGATCGGGTCGCTCGACGCGCGCAGCCGCTTGGGCTTGCCGTTGATCCGCAGGATCACCGCGTTGTTGCCGACGGTGAGCCGGAAGCGCCGCGAACGGAACGTGCGCGTGCGCTCGCCGGCCTGCAGCGTCACGCCGTCGACGAGCGTGCGGTCGCCCGCCTTCAGGCAGATGTACACCGGGCCCGTCGCCTCGAGTCCCAGCCGGACGGTGCGCGGACGGGCGCGCTCCTGCGCCGCCGGCGGCGGCGGGGCGACGTTGGGGGCCGCGGTCGTGGCGGTGCTCGTCGCCGGCGCGGTCGCCTCCTCGCCGGCGTCGTCGCCGGAGATTCCGAGCAGGTACAGCGCGAAGATCAGGCCGACGAAGATCACGGCGACGAAGAACCAGGGCGGCAGTACCGGCGTCTGGCGGCGCCGCTCGCGTCCGGGAGCGGCGGCGCTGATCGGCTGCAGCTCGACGTCGCTGAGGCGCTCGTGGCGCAGCTTGTACTCGTCGACGAGCAGCTTTGCGTCGAGATCCAGCGCCTCGGCATACGTCCGCAGGAAGCTCTTGACGTAGGTCGGCCCCGGCAGCAGGTCCCACTCCTCGTTCTCCAGGGCGCGCAGGTACTTCGCGCGGATCTTCGTCTGCGCCTCGATCTCCGAGACGTCGATCCTCGCGCGCATCCGTGCCTCGCGCAGCGATGCCCCGATGTCCGGCATCAGTGGTTACTCACGGCGGCGACCACGCGCCAGAGGCTACTCGTGGGCCGGCGCGGGTTCGGCGGGCGAGGGGTCGAGCTCGACGACCGGCGCCGGAGCTGCTCCTGCGCCGCGCTCGCGCAGGTTTGCGACGAAGCGATCGACGTCGCCCGCCCCGACGAGCACCTGACGCGGCTTGGAGCCCTCGTAGCCGCTGATGACGTTGCGCCGCTCGAGCATGTCGATCAGGCGGCCGGCACGCGTGTACCCCAGGCGCAGGCGGCGCTGGAGCATCGAGGTCGAAGCCGTCCCCATCTCGACGCACAGCCGGATCGCGTCCTCGAGCAGCGGATCCTCGTCGGGGCTGAAGCCGTCGTCGGCGGCGCCCTCCGCGGTCTCGTCCTCCTGCTGGACCTCGTCGAGCAGGTCCTCGCGCATCTCCGGCTCGCCCTGGCGGCGCCAGAACGTCGTCAGCGCCTCGATCTGCGGCTCGTCGATGTACGCGCCCTGGATGCGCTGCAGCTTCGACGAGCCGACGGGCGAGAAGAGCATGTCGCCCTGGCCCAGCAGCGACTCGGCGCCGTTGCAGTCGAGGATCACGCGCGAGTCGGTCTGCGAGGAGACAGAGAAGGCGATCCGCGACGGGACGTTGGCCTTGATCATGCCCGTGATGACGTCGACCCGCGGCGACTGCGTGGCGAGCACGAGATGGATGCCGACCGCGCGGGCCTTCTGCGCGAGGCGGATGATCGAGTCCTCGACGTCGGCCGGCGCGACCATCATGAGGTCGGCGAGCTCGTCGATGACGCAGAGGATGTAGGGCAGCTCGGGGTCGCCGCGCCTGACCCGGGAGCGATTCAGCTCGACGAGCGAGCGCGTCTTGGCCAGCGACATGACCGAGTAGCGCTGCTCCATCTCGCGGACGAGGTTCTGCAGCGCGTTGGCGGCCATCCGCGGGCTCGTGATGACCGGCGTGAGCAGGTGCGGGATCGACTCGTAGTGGTTGAGCTCGACCTGCTTGGGATCGATCAGCACGAGGCGCAGGTCGTGCGGCGTCGCGCGCAGCAGGACGCTCGACAGCATCGCGTTGATGCATGCCGACTTGCCGGCGCCGGTCGTGCCGGCGACGAGCAGGTGCGGCATCTTCGCGAGGTCGGCGCCGATCGCCTTGCCGGCGACGTCCTTGCCCAGCCAGATCGTCAGCGGCGACCAGCCGGGCGGCGCGTCCTGGTTGACGTCGCCGAGCTGGACGATCCGCCGGCGCGCGTTGGGGACCTCGACGCCGACCGCGGTCTTGCCCGGGATCGGCGCGAGGATGCGGATGTCGGTCGCGGCGAGCGCGTAGGCGAGGTCGTCCTTGAGCTGGGCGACCTTGCTCATCTTGATGCCGGGCGCGAGGCGCAGCTCGAAGCGCGTGATGTGCGGCCCGGCGACGGTGCCGACGATCCTCGCCTCGACGCCGAAGTGGCCCAGCCCCTCGATCAGGCGCTTGGCGGTGCGCTCCTGGCCGGCGGTGTCGGGCCGTGACTGCTCGGCGGACGAGCGCTTCAGCAGGTCGGGGTCGGGCAGGCGCCACTGGAAGTCCGGGTCGTCGGTGACCGAGCCGCGCAGGCGGCCCTGCGGCGTGAGCTCGTGGGGCGCGGGTGCCGGGCGCGCGGGCGGCAGGACGGCGGTGGCGTCGCGGTCGTCCTCGTGCTCGGGCTCCGGCGCGGGCTCCCGCTCGTCGTGCGCGAGCGACTCGGGCTCGGGCTCCGGCTCGTCGTACGCGAGCGGCTCGGGCTCAGGCTCGGGCTCGGCCGGCTCGTCACGCAGCGGCGCCTCGTCCTGCGCCGGCGGCTCGCCGTAGATGTCGGGAAAGCGCGCCGCACCGGACCAGAAGCCGTCCCTTCCGGACCCCATCGCGGGCGCCTCGACGTGCGTCGAGCGCACCACGAGCTCGCGGTCGGCGGGCTCGGGCGGATGGCGGGGCCCGGGCTCGGGGTCGGGCAGCGGCTCGGCGGGAGACGCGGGCCGGCGCGCGCGGACGGGAACCGTGCGGCCGATCGCGCGCGTCGTGTCCGCCAGCCCGGAGCCCGTCGCGCGCAGGATGCCGGCGACCGACGCCCCGGTCAGCAGCAGGGCGCCCGCGACGAGCAGGAAGACCGCGAGGATGTGCGCGCCGATCGTCGAGGCCGCGGTCGCGACGCAGTACAGCAGCGCGTCGCCGACGATCCCGCCGCGCCGCTCGAAGAACGCCGCGTTCCAGTAGCCGTCGCGCTCCCCGTCGGGTCCGATCCCGAACGTCCCCGCGGCGAGCATGAGCGTCAGCGCGGCGAACAGGCACAGCGCGCCCGACCGGAACGGCCGCACCGCGGGCAGCACGGGACGCAGCACGAGGATCGCGCCCGCGGCGACGATCGCGACGGGCACGGCGTGCGCGACCTGCCCGAACACGTAGGCCAGCCCGTCCTTCGCCAGATGACCGGCCGCGCCGGCGTCCCAGCCGAGGTACTGCGGGAAGGCGAGAAAGACGCCGACCGCGACGAGGCCGAGGCCGATGAGGTCCATGTGGCGCTGCTCGAGCGCAGGCAGGCCGAGCGCGCCCAGCGACGAGCGCCGTGCGCGAGCACGCGGCTTGCTCTTGGCCGGCGGGCGGCGTGATGCGGGCTTGCGGGCTGCGGCCATGGTTGCGCCGCTCGTTGCTTCGACGCCGGCCGCCGGCGCTCCTGCCTGCGCATCGCCGGCACCGGTGCTCGAGGTTCCCTTAACGTGTGTTGAGCCGGCGGCCTACCCTGATGAGGCCATGCCGGAGCGCCCCCCACGCGTCCTCGTCGTCGAAGACGATCAGGAGATCGCTCAGGTTCTGCTGCGCTCGCTGCGGATGGAGGGCTACGAGGCGCGCGCGAGCTATGACGGCGAGGCGGCGCTCGCCGACGCGCGCGAGTTCAGCCCCGACCTCGTCGTCCTCGACCTCGGGCTGCCGAAGGTCGACGGCATCGACGTGGCGCGCACGTTGCGCAGGGACGGCGGCGACGTCCCGATCCTCATGCTGACCGCCCGCGACGCGGTCGACGCACGCGTCGAGGGCCTCGACGCCGGCGCCGACGACTACCTCGTCAAGCCCTTCGAGCGCCAGGAGCTGCTCGCCCGCCTGCGTGCGCTGCTGCGCCGCCGCCCGCCGCGCGGCAGCGCCTCGCTCGTCGTCGGCGACCTGCAGCTCAACCCCGACACGCACGAGGTCCGCCGCCTGGACCGCGAGATCGAGCTCACGCAGCGCGAGTTCGAGCTACTGGAGTACCTGATGCGAAACGAGCGTATCGTCGTTCCCCGGCAGCGACTACTGGAAGAGGTATGGGGCTACGATCCCTTCGCGACGACGAACACGATCGAGGTGTTCGTATCGAACTTGAGAAGGAAGCTGGAAGCCGGCGATGAGCCGCGTCTCCTCCATACGATCCGCGGCGCTGGCTACGTTCTCCGCGCCTAGGCAGGTACCGATCCGCTGGCGGCTGGCCGGCAGCTCGGCGCTTCTGACGCTCGTGATCCTGTGCGGCTTCGCGGGCGCCGTCGGCGGGCTGACGTCGCAGCGCCTGCACGAGGACTTCGCGCGCGAGGTCTCCGACGCGGCCGACCTGCTCAACGCGAAGATCAGGTACACGGTCGCGGTTCCCACCGGACTGGGAGGCTACGACCTCGACGGCTTCAGGCCCGACCTCTCGAGCTACGAGAACGGCACGACGATCGTGCGGGTCGTCAGCCGCGAGGGCATCCTGCTCGAAGGCACGGTCCATACGAAGGACTTCGGCCCGCCGCTCGTCGGCACGACGAAGCAGGACGGCTATCTCGTCGAGACGCGCCAGGTCCCGCTCTCCGCCGCAGACTACTTCCAGATCCCGCTCTACCTCCAGTACGCGCGCCCGGTCGCGAGCGTCGACGCGACCGTCGGGCGGCTGCGGCTGTTTCTCATCGTCGGCGTGCTCAGCGGAGCGGGCCTGGCGTTGCTGGCGGGCCTCATGGTCGCGCGGCGCGCGATGGCCCCGATCGCGGCGCTGACGGACACCGCGCGCAAGATCGAGCAGACGCGCGACCCCGCCGAGCGGATCCCGCAGGTCGAGGCCGACGACGAGGTCGCCGAGCTTGCGCGCACGCTCGACGGGATGCTGCACGCGCTGGACAGGTCGCGCGCCGAGACCGAGGACGCGCTGCGCCGCCAGCGCGAGTTCGTCGCCGACGCATCCCACGAGCTGCGCACCCCGCTGACGAGCGTCCTCGCCAACCTCGAGCTGCTGGCCGAGAGCCTCGACGGCGAGCAGGAGGAGGCCGCCAACTCCGCGCTGCGCTCGTCGCGGCGCATGCGCCGCCTCGTCGCCGACCTGCTGCTGCTGGCGCGCCACGACGCCGCGCGCCAGGCGCCGCACACGCCGGTCGACGTCGGCCAGGTGCTCGTGGAGGCGGCCGCCGAGGTCGGCGTCATCGCCGATGGCCACGACGTCTCGATCGAGGCCGGCAGGGCCGTCGTCGACGGGGCCCGCGACGAGCTGCACCGCCTCACGCTGAACCTGATGGAGAACGCGATCCGCCATACGCCGCCGGGCACGCAGGTGCGCGCCTCTGTCGACGCCGTCGACGGCAACGTGCGGCTGATCGTCGAGGACGACGGACCCGGCATCCCGCCCGAGCTGAAGGCGCGCGCCTTCGAGCGCTTCGTGCGCGGCGCGGGCGACCGCGGCGGCTCCTCCGGCCTCGGGCTTTCGATCGTGCACGCCGTCGCCCAGTCGCACGGCGGCACGGTGACGATCGAGTCGCCGACGAGCAACGGCTCCGGCCGCGCCCGCGGGACCCGCTTCGCGGTGATGCTGCCGCTGTCGCGCAGCGCCCAGCGGCCCGTCGGCGCGTTCGCCGACTGAAGATCGCGGCGGCGAGGCCGATGACGGCGCCATGGCGTCGCTTGCAGCTGCTCGCGGCCCGCGATCGGCCGAGCGGGTCCGCGTGCTGCAGGCCCGGGCTCGGCCCGGGGTCAGGTCCTCGGCTGCTGGAAGCGGATCGTGATCCGCTCGAAGCCCAGAGCGGTGAGCATCCCCGTCAGCATCGCGCGCGTGTTGCGCTCGGCGAGCCGCAGCAGCTTGGGGCTCTCGCGCGCCGCGCGCCCGATCCTGCGCTCGGCGAGCAGCAGCAGGTCGCGTTGCTTGTCGGCGTCGTCGTCGAACAGGTCGCCGAGGCGGTTGACGAGCCCGCGCCGCGTGCTCAGGGCGCGGCTGCGCTCGAGATCGACGCGCACGTCGGAGAGGTGCGGTGCCGGGAGCGTGACCGTGACGGCGCTGCGGTCTTGGGAGACGCGGACGCTGCGCGAGTCGAGGCGGCTGAAGTCGACGGCGGCGTCGACGCTTCCGGCGGCGATCAGCAGCGCGCTCTCGCCGGCCAGAAACGAGGGCAGGAAGGCGACGTCGCGCTCGATGTCGATCAGCTGCTGGTAGTTGCCGGTTGCAGCGCGGTACTCCGACAGCGACTCGAGGGAGCGCAGCAGGGCCGGCTGGCTACGGTCCTTGGTCTCCGTCGAGAAGGGGTTGAGGTCGGGGAGTCCCGGCATGACGGCCGGGGCCACGACGACCGCGGCGATCACCCCCGCGAGGACGATCAGCGCCTTGAGGGGGCGACGACGCATGCTCCCGTGCACGGTAGCGACGCCCGAGCGCAGCCTGCGCTCAGGGAGCGCACGGAGCGCATTCGACGATCGAGGACGCGCCTGCTTTGCGGATCGACGCGCAAGACGGCGTGAGACCCGGCCGCAGCGGGGTACATGCTCGGGATGTCGCTGCTGCGGATCGCGATCGGATTCTGTCTGGCGGCGGCGGTCGCGCTGCTCGCGGTCAAGGCCGTCGCGCAGGCCCCGCCTGGCGCGCAGCCGCCGCTCCCCGTCGAGCGGATCGCCGCGGGGATCACCGCAGCGGGCCACGACGTCTCGGGCCTGACCGTCGACGAGGCTGCCGCCAGGCTGCGGGGGGTGTACGGCGAGCGCCTCGAGCGCGGCTCGGTCACGGTCCGCGCGGCGGACCTGACGTGGAGGCTGACGACGCGCAAGGCGCGCGTGCGCTTCGACGCGCTGCGCAGCGCCGAGCGCGCGCTCCAGGCCGGCCGCGGTGCGCAGGGCAGCCCCGTCGACGTGCCGCTCGCCGTCGGCTACTCGAGAGCCCGCGTCGAGCGTTTCGCGGGCCGGATCGACCGCCGGCTGCGCCGCAAGCCGCGCGACTCTCAGCTGCGGATCTCGCTCACGCACGTGCGCGTCACGCACTCGCGCCGCGGCCGCGACATCGACGGCCGCCGCCTCGCACGCAAGATCGGGCAGGCGCTGAAGGACCCGCGCATCGGCCGCCTCTTCAAGCCCAAGCTCTCGCGCCCGAAGCCGAAGGTCACGGCCGGCGAGCTGCGCCGCAGCGCGACGACCGTCATCACGATCCACCAGGCGACGTTCACGCTGCGCCTGCTCAAGAACTTCAGCGTGGTGAGGAGCTACAAGGTCGCCGTGGGACAGTCCGGCTACCCGACGCCGCGCGGGCGCTTCTCGATCGTCTCCAAGCAGGTCAACCCGGTCTGGTCGGTACCCAACAGCCCCTGGGCCGGCGAGCTCGCGGGCACGACCGTCACCGGCGGCAGCGCGGCCAACCCGCTTAAGGCGCGCTGGATGGGGATCGTCGGCGGCGTCGGCATCCACGGCACGGATCAGGCCGCTTCGATCGGCACGCGCGCGTCACACGGCTGCATCCGGATGCACGTCCGCGACGTCGTCGAGCTGTTCAACCGCACGCCGGTCGGCACGCCGGTGCTGATCGCCTGACGGCTTCGCGGGCGCCGACGGCGCAGACCGCTTCGCGCCCCTACACCTCGACGACGACCGGCAGCACCATCGGGCGGC
This sequence comes from Actinomycetota bacterium, assembly GCA_019348575.1. The sequence continues at coordinate 10,510 of JAHWJE010000003.1, forward strand.
GCCTGATGCGGTCGTAGACGAACGCCGCGAGGTCGTCGTGGAGGATCTCCTGGAGCAGGTCGATCTCGCGGATCTCCTCCTTGGCGGCGCGGTCGAGCGACCGCTCGACGCAGTCGCGCAGCGCC
>JAHWJE010000003.1:10732-18384 GCA_019348575.1 Actinomycetota bacterium
CTCGAGCAGCTTGCCGGCCTCGCCGGCGTACGGCACCCCGCGGAAGATCACCTCGGGCTCGGCGACCGACGAGCCGTCCTGCTCGGAGATCGTCGCGACGACGACGAAGATCCCGTCGGCCGACAGCATGCGCCGATCGCGCAGCGCCACGTCGGTCACGTCGCCGATGTCGACGCCGTCGACGAAGATCATCCCCGACTGCTCCTTGGCGCCCCACCTGGCGCCCTTCTCGGTGAGCTCGAGCGGCAGCCCGTTCTCGCCCTTGAAGATCTTCTCGGGCGCGACGCCGACGGCCTCGGCGAGCTGGGCGTGCAGGTGGATGCGCTTGTGGTCGCCGTGGAACGGCATCACGTAGCGCGGCTTCGTGAGGTTCAGCATCAGCTTGATCTCCTCGGCGTAGCCGTGGCCGGAGGCGTGGATCGGCGCGTCCTTCGTCGTGATCACGTCGCAGCCGATCTGATACAGGCGGTCGATCGTCTCGTTGACCGCGCGCTCGTTGCCGGGGATCGGCGTCGCGCTGAAGACGATCGTGTCGCCGGCGTGCAACTCGACCTGCGGGTGGTCGCGATGGGCCATCCGGCGCAGCGCGCTGAGCGGCTCGCCCTGCGAGCCGGTCGAGATCACCACGATCCGGTGGTCGGGGAAGTCCGACATCTCGCGCGGGCCGACGGTGATCCCCTCGGGCATCTTGATGTGGCCCAGCGAGCGGCCGATGTTCGTGTTCTTGCGCATCGAGCGCCCCACGAGGACGACCTTGCGATCCAGCGCCGCCGCGGCGTCGACGACCTGCTGCACGCGATGGATGTTCGACGCGAACGACGTCACGACGATCCGCCCCTTCGCGCGGCTGAAGACGTCGAGCAGGTTCGGGCCCGCGATCTTCTCGCTCGGCGCGAAGCCCGGCCGGTCGGCGTTCGTCGAGTCGCCGCACAGCAGCAGCAGCCCGTCGCGCCCCAGCTCCGCGAGCCGCGAGACGTCGGCCGGGCGGCCGTCGACCGGCGTCTGGTCGAACTTGTAGTCGCCGGTCACGAGGACCGTGCCGAGGTCGGTCTTGACCGCGACGGCGCTCGCGTCCGGAATCGAGTGCGTCATGTGGATGAGCTCGATCTCGAACGGACCGGCCTCGATGATCTCGCCGTCCTTGACGTCCTCGACGACGACGTCGCGGCCGAGCTTGTGCTCGTCGAGCTTGGAGCGCGCCATCGCCATCGTCAGCGGGCCGCCGTAGACCGGCGGCGCGTCGTGCACGCCGAGCTCGCGCAACAGAAACGGCAGGCAGCCGAGATGGTCCTCGTGGCCGTGCGTGACGACGATCGCCTCGATGTCCGACACGCGGCCGCGCAGGTAGGCGAAGTCGGGCAGGACGAGGTCGATGCCCATCATCTCGGCGGTCGGGAAGCGCAGGCCGACGTCGACGAGCACGATCCGGTCCTCGTACTCGACGACCGTCATGTTCTTGCCGATCTCGCCCAGCCCGCCGAGCGGCAGGACGCGCACCGCAGCGCTGCTCAAGCTGAGGCTCCGACGAGCAGGCCGCGATCCTGCAGCATCGCGCGGATCGTCGCGGTCTCGCGCTCGTCGGCCTCGACGTAGGGCAGGCGCGGCAGGCCGACGGCGTGCCCGAGCAGGTTCAGCGCGGCCTTGTTGCTGACGGCGGCCGGCGCGACGCTCATCGCCGCGAAGACGGGCAGCAGGCTCTCGTGGATCGCCGCGCGCTGGTCGGGCTCGTCGACCATCCGGCGCATCTCGCGGCCGACGATGTGGCTGGCGGTCAGGATGCCCCCGGGCTCGCCCATGTCGAGGACCGCGGCGAGGATCTCGTCGTTTCCGGCGTAGATGTACAGCCCGTCGATCGGGGCGAGGTTGTCGTTGTTGGCCTGCTTGACGCCCTCGACGTGGTCGAGCTGGGCGAGCTCGGCGAGCAGGTCGTTCGGAAGGTCCGAGCCCGTGCGCTGCGGGATGTTGTAGAGCAGGATCGGTCGGTCGGCAGCCCGGCTGACCTCGCGGTAGTGCGCGATGATCCCGCGCCGGTTCGGGCGGTTGTAGTACGGGTTGACCGACAGCAGGGCGTCGGCGCCGCGCTCGCACGCGGCCGCCGTGAGATGGACGGCGTGGCGCGTGTCGTTGGAGCCGACTCCGGCGACGATCGTCGTACCCGCAGGCCGCTGCGCGGCGGCAAGCTCGATCACGCGCAGATGCTCGTCGTCGTCGAGCGTGGGCGCCTCACCGGTCGTCCCGCACACGACGAAGCCGTCCGACCCGTTGCCGGCGAGATGGTGCATGAGATCGACGAACGACTGCTCGTCGACCGCACCGTCCTCCCCGAACGGGGTCACGATGGCGGTCAGGATGGAGCCGAGGCCGGGCACCGCCTCAGTATCGCAGCCGGGCTGGCGGACCCGGGGCGGGGCCGCCGCCGCTACGCGATCGCGTCGCCGAGCGCCGCGAGCTCGCCGTACAGCGCGCTCAGCCGCTCGCGCCCGAAGCGCTCCTCGACGACGCTCTGCATCTGCTCCCAGTCGATCAGCGCACCGGACAGGACGCTCGAGCCCTCGAGCGACAGCGAGACGATCCGTACGCGGCCGTCCTCGTCGCTCTCGCTCGTGCGCACGAGGCCGCGGTCCTCGAGCAGCTGGAGGTTGCGCGTCAGCGTCGTGCGATCGAGCGACAGCGCGTCGGCGAGCGCCGACACCGAGAGGTCGCCGGCGGAGGCCAGGGCGACGAGGATCGGCAGCTGCGTCACCTTCAGCCGGCTGGCCGCGAGCGCGTCCTCGTAGAGCTGCGTGACGTCGCGCATCGCGCGCCGCAGGTGGTTGCAGGCGCACGTCGCGCGCACCTCCGCGCAGAGATCGAGTTCGCCCGCGGTCAGGTAGCTCACTCTGTGTTGGATACACATAGCGGGCCGAAGCGTCAAGGCTGCATGCCAGACTGCGTGTCGATGACCGACCGCGCGCAGGACGCCTCGCCCCGCGACCCGGCGGCCCGCGAGCTGGTCGTGGAGGTCATGAACATCCGCTGGAGCGTGCCCGACGGCGACTTCGCGGTGCTCGACGCCGTCACGCAGGAGGGCGAGGGGGTCGTGCTCGTCGGCGCGCTCGGGCACGTCCGCGAGGGCGAATCGGTGGCGGTCGGCGGCGGGTGGCGCAGCCATCCCCGCCACGGCTGGCAGTTCGCGGTCGAGCGCGTGCGGATCCTCGAGCCCGTCAGCGACGCCGCGGTGACGGCCTACCTCGAGTCCGTCAAGCACGTCGGTCCGCGCGGTGCGGCGCTGCTCGTCGAGCGCTACGGGCCCGGCGAGGTGCTGGCCGAGCTGGATCGCGACCCCGAGCGCGTTCTGCGCGGCGTTCCCGGCATCGGCGCCCGCCGGCTCGGCGCGGCGGCGCAGTCCTGGCGCGACGGGCAGCAGCTGCGCGAGCTGCGGCTGTTCCTCGACACACACGGCGTGGACGCCGCGTCGGCGGGCCGCATCGCGCGCCACTTCGGCGCCGGGTCGATCGCGCGGCTGCAGCGCGAGCCCTACGCGATCTGCGAGCTCGACGGGATCGGCTTTGCGACCGCGGACGCGCTGGCGCGCGCGCTCGACACGCCGCTGGATGCGCCCGACCGGCTCGCGGCAGGCGTGATGCACGCACTCGACCAGGCGCAGGGCGACGGGCACTGCCACCTCCCGCGCGAGGACCTCGTGCAGCGCGCGGCGCGGCTGCTCGGCGGCGGCGCAGAGCTCGACCTCGGCGACGCGATCGACCTGCTGGCCGCGCGCGGGCGCGTGGTGGTCGACGGCGAGGGCCGCGTCGCGGAGGCGCGGCTGCACGCCGTCGAGCAGCGGCTGGCGAGCCATGTGCGGCGGTTGCTGGACGGCGAGCCGGCGCTGGAGCTCGACACCGTGCGGCGCCCGCTCGAAGGTCCGTTCGTGCCCAGCGACGACCAGTGGCGCGGGGTCATGCAGGTGCTCGAGCACCGCCTCTCGATCCTCACCGGCGGTCCCGGAACGGGCAAGAGCGCGACGATGCGCGCGCTCGTCGACCTGCTGCGGGACGCCAGGCGCAGCGCGCGCCTGTGCGCGCCGACGGGCAAGGCCGCGCGCCGGCTGAGCGAGCTGACCGGCGCCGACGCGACGACGATCCACCGCCTGCTCGAATGGGCGCCCGACGCGGGCTTCACGCGCGACGCATCGCACCCGATCGAGGGCTGCGACGTGCTGATCGTCGACGAGGCCTCGATGCTCTCCGTCCATCTGGCGGAGGCGCTGCTGGCGGCGGTCGGGCCGCACACGCACGTGCTGCTCGTCGGCGACGTCGACCAGCTCGCGCCGGTCGGGCCCGGCCGGGTGCTCGAGGACCTGCTCGCGGCCGGTGCGCCGGCGACGCGCCTGGCGCAGGTCTTTCGCCAGGCGGCGCGCTCGCTGATCGTCCGCGCCGCGCACGCGATCAACGCCGGCGAGCTGCCCGAGCTCGTCGCCGGCGACGATGACGTGCGCGACTTCTTCCTCATCGGCCGCGACGCGGCGCCGGCGATCTTCGCCGAGGTCTGCGAGCTCGCCGCGACCCGGCTGCCGGCGCACTACGGGCTCGATCCCGCCGCCGACGTGCAGGTGCTCGCGCCGATGCACAAGGGACCGCTCGGGATCGACGCGATCAACGCCGAGCTGCGCGCGCGCCTGAACCCCGACGGAGCGCCGATCCCCGGCAGCGCGCTGCGCGTCGGCGACAAGGTGATGCAGACGCGCAACTCCTATGAGCACGACCTCTTCAACGGCGAGCGCGGCGTGCTGCTGCACCACGACCCCGACCGCGACCGCGTGCTGTTCGCCGGCGAGGACGGCCGCCGCGTCTCGCTTCCCTGCGATGCGCTGGAGACGCTGAAGCTCGCCTACGCCGCCACCGTGCACAAGGCGCAGGGCTCGCAGGCGCGCGCGATCGTCGTGCCGGTCTATCGCGGCCACCACATCATGCTCACGCGCAACCTCGTCTACACGGCGGTCACGCGCGCGCAGGACGTCTGCGTCGTCGTCGGCGAGCGCGCCGCGCTGCACACCGCGGTGCGGCGGGCAGATGCGCGCCTGCGCCACACGCGGCTGCGCGAGCTGGTCGCAGAGGTGTGACGAGATCGTTGCGATCGTGGTTGGACCGGCGCAACCGGGCTGCGACAATCCGCGCCGTGGCCGACGACGAGATCCTCAGGCGGCTCGACGAGCACATGGCGCGCGGCAACGAGATCATGGCGCGCAGCAACGACGTCATCGCCGACAACCGGCAGGCGCTCGCCGAGTTCCGTCAGGGCCTCGAGGACGTCCGCTTCGAGCTCGCGCAGATGAGCCTGCGCGGCGAGCGGGTGGCGCAGGGCTTCATCGCCGAGTTGCGCGCGATGCGCGAGGAGTACGCGCAGGAGAGCCGCGCCCAGCGCCAGGCGCTGCTGGTGATCCTCGACCAGCTCAAGGGCGGCGGCCCGGCGGCCGCGGGCGCCTGAGCCTGCAACGAGGCCGAGGCGGCCTACCCCCGGTCGCGCCGCTCGCGCCAGCGCCGGCCCGGGTCCACGAGCGCGGCGTCGTCCTGCTTCAGCGCGTCGGTGAAGCGCTGCTCGACGCGCGGCGGCCCGTAGCGGGCCTCCTCCCAGAGCGTGACGACGAGCAGCTCGCGCGAGGCGCGGTCGTGGCGGCAGACGAAGACCACGCCGCGGTCGACGAGGTCGCGGACGTAGAGCGATCCGCGCACGGCGGCCTCCGCGGCGCCGGGCGGCGGCTGGTCGGTCGCGCGTCCCGCCGCCCACGCCGCGCTGACGCGTCCCGCGATCTCCGGCCGCACGTCGAACCCGCCGCGCCGGGTCCCGACGCGCTGGCGGAAGCGCTCGACGGCGTGGTCGGTGACGGCGACGGTGACGCCCTCCGTCATGCGCAGCTCGGCGACGTACGGCTGGCGGCGTCAGCAGCGGCTGCGACGATCACGGCGGCAGCTCAGGACAGCAGGTGCTCGAGCCCGACCAGCGGGGACTGCTCGATCTCCCCCACGCGGCGCACCGCGATCAGCACCCCTGGCATGAACGACTCGCGCGCGTAGGAGTCCTGGCGGATCGTCAGCGACTGGCCGACGTCGCCGAAGATCACCTCCTGGTGCGCGACCAGCCCGGGCAGGCGAACGGAGTGGATCGGCACGTCGCCGCCCATCAGCTGCGCCGTCCGCGCCGCCGTTCCCGACGGCGCGTCGAGCTTGGCGTCGTGATGCAGCTCGACGATCTCGGCCTTCGCCATGTGCTTCGACGCCTCGGCGGCGAAGCGCATCATCAGCACGGCGCTGATCGCGAAGTTCGGCGCGACGAAGACGTTGGCCTCGGACCGCGCGGCGGCGTCGCGCAACGCGTCCACGTCGAAGCCCGTCGTCCCGATCACGACGTGCACGCCGGCCTCGAGGCACTGCAGCGCGTTGGCGAGCGCGGTGTCCGGGCGCGTGAAGTCGACGACGACGTCGGCGTCCCCGAGCACGTCGGCGAGCGTCGTCCCGAGCGCGGGATCCGCCCGCCCCGTGAGCTGCATGTCGTCGGCGCCGTCGACGGCGGCGACGACGGCCTGCCCCATCCGGCCCGCCGCACCGGCGACCGCCACCCTGATCACGACGCGACCGCTCGCGCGAGCAGCCCCGGTGCGATCGGCTCGATCGCCGCGCGCACGACGTCCTCGTCGGCGCCGATCGCCGCCACGCTGAGCTTCTCGGGCGCGAGCAGCTCGCGCACCAGTGCCGCGACGTCGTCGCGCGAGACGGCATCGATGCGCTCGACGATCTCGTCGATCGTCAGCAGCGGGAGGTCGCTGAGCACCGCCGCGCCGAGCCGGTTCATGCGTGCCGCCGTGGACTCCAGCGACAGCGCGATGCTCCCCTTGACGTTCTCCTTGGAGCGCTCGAGCTCCTCGGCCGTCACGCCCTCCTCGCGCAGCCGCGCCAGCTCGTCGGCGACGACCTTCAGCGCCGGGGCGACGTTGTCGGGCCTCGTTCCGAGGTACGCGCCGATCTGCCCGACGCCGGCGAACAGCGCCTGGAAGGAGTACACGTTGTAGGCCAGCCCGCGATGCTCTCTGACCTCCTGGAACAGGCGCGACGACGACGTCGCGCCGAGGATGTTGTCCAGCACCCGCAGCGCGAAGCGCCGCTCGTCGTCGCGCGCCGGCGCCGGCGCGCCGATCGTCAGGTGGTACTGCTCGGAGTCCTTGCGCAAGAAGCGCAGGCGCGGCGGCAGCTGGTCGGGCACCGGCGGCACCTTCGGTGCGGCGCTGCGCTGCGGTATGTCGATCGCCCGTGCGAGCTCGACGACGTTGTCGTGCTCGAGCGAGCCCGCGGCGGCGATCACGATGTCGCGGGGGGCGTAGTGCTCGGCGTGGAAGCGCGCCAGCCCCTCGGCCGACGTCGCGCTGATGACGTCCGCGCTGCCGATCACGCCGCGCCCGAGCGGGTGCTCGCCGAAGACCGCCTGGCCGAGCTCGTCGAAGACGCGATCGTGCGGCTCGTCCTCGTACATCGCGATCTCCTCGAGGACGATCTCGCGCTCGTTGGCCAGGTCGGCCTCGTCGAGGCGCGGATGCCAGACCATGTCGGCGACGACGTCGAACGCGCGCGGCAGGTGATCGTCGATCACGCGCGCGTAGACCGACGTGTTCTCCTTGCCGG
>JAHWJE010000400.1 GCA_019348575.1 Actinomycetota bacterium
GGGGCGGCGGTTGAACCACTCCGGATGCTCGGTCAGCCAGGGGTGGTCGGCCGAGCACTGGATCGCGAAGTCCAGCGCGATGTCGATGCCCTCCTCGCGCGCGAGGCGGACCATCGTGTCGAAGTCCTCCATCGTGCCGAGCTCGGGATGCAGCGCATCGTGGCCGCCCGTCGCGTCGCCGATCGCCCAGGGCGAGCCGGGATCGCCGGGGCCCGCCACGAGGCTGTTGTTGCGGCCCTTGCGGTTGGTCTGCCCGATCGGGTGCACCGGCGGCAGGTAGACGACGTCGAAGCCCAGGCGGGCGAGCGCGGGCAGCTGCTCGGTGACGCCCTTCAGCCCGCCCCAGGAACGCGGAAAGAGCTCATACCACGTGCCGAAGCGCGCCTTGACCGGGTCGACGTCGACGTGCAGGTCGCGATCCATCGTCGTCGAGCGGCTGCGATCGGGGTAGCGCGAGATCGCGGCGAAGAGCTCGGGGGCCAGCGCGATCTGCGGGCTGGCGCCGTCGTCGCGCAGGCAGGCGAGCGCGCGCTCGATGAGCTTGCGGTCGGCGCCCTTGGCGCGAGCGGCGGCCTGCTCGAGCAGCACCTCGCCCTCCGACAGCTCGCCGGACAGGTCCCGCTGCCCGGCATTGATCTTGCGGCTGACCTCCTCGCGCCAGCTCGCGAAGGCGTCGGTCCAGGCCTCGATCGTCCAGGCGTAGCGGCCCAGGCGGTCGACCTCGAACTCGCCCGCCCAGCGGTCGCCGTCGAGGTGCGCGTCGATGCGGACCATCCGGTTCTCGACCCACCGCTTCGAGCCCGGCGCGCAGGAGCGCACGACGGCGCGCAGGACGTCGTGCCCGTCGGCGAAGATGTCGGCGCTGACCGCGACGGCGTCGCCGACGGTGCGCTTGGAGGGATAGCGGCCGCAGTCGATCATCGGCGCCGGCTGTCCGATCTGGATCCGGGGAGGAGGCGGCGCCACGGGGGTCGTCCGGGGGGACGGCGGTTTCGCGGTCTTCGGCGCGGGCATTCCCAATCACTCTCTCCGTTTCGGGCGGTTCGTAACGTGCAACGACGGCTTTCAACGCGATCAGCAGGCGTCCAGCTGCATCCGACGAGCCTTCCGGCCGGCCGGCTCGGCGACGACGCGTACCGGTTCGTCGACTGGCTGGCGGCGGCGGGGCAGTCGTGGTGGCAGATGCTGCCGCTCGGCCCGCCCGATCGCGCCCGCTCACCGTACAAGGCGAAGTCGGCCTTCGCGGCCTGGCGCGGCCTGCTGGCCGACCCGGGCGCGCCCGTCGGCGACGACGAGATCGAGGCGTTCCGCGCGCGCGAGTCGTTCTGGATCGCCGGCTGGGAGGCTGCCGCGGGCGGCCGTCGCGCGGTCGCCGACCAGGTGCGCTTCGACCGCGAGTGGGGCGCGCTGCGGGCGTACGCGCGCGAGCGGGGCATCGGGCTGATCGGCGACGTCCCGATCTACGTCGCGCCGCAAAGCGCCGACCACCTCGCCTGGCCCGAGCTGTTTCGCAGCGGCGAGGTGGCGGGCGCGCCGCCGGACGCGCTGAGCGAGACCGGGCAGCTGTGGGGCAACCCGCTGTACGACTGGCCCGCGCTGCAGCGCCGCCGCTACCGCTGGTGGACCGAGCGCCTGCGCCGCACGTTCGAGCTGTTCGACGTCGTCCGGATCGACCACTTCCGCGGCCTCGTCGCGTACTGGGCCGTGCCCGAGGGTGCGTCGGATGCGCGCAGCGGGCGCTGGCGCCGCGGCCCGGGACGCGCGCTGTTCGACGCGGCGACCGCCGAGCTCGGCGAGCTGCCGGTGATCGCCGAGGATCTCGGGGTCATCACGAAGCCCGTCGAGCGCCTGCGCCGCGCGCTCGGCTTCCCGGGGATGGTCGTGATGCAGTTCGGCTTCGATCCCGACGACCCGCACGGTCCTCACCGCCTCGAGAACCACGAGGCCAACAGCGTCGTGTACACCGGGACGCACGACAACGACACCCTGCGCGGGTGGTGGGAGTCGCTGGCGCCGGCAGCGCGCGCCGAGGCGCAGCAGCGCATCCGCGACGCGGGCGTCGAGGAGCCCGAGCCGTGGTGGTCGATCATCCGCCTCGCGTACTCCTCTCCCGCGCGGCTGGCGATGATCCAGGCGCAGGACGTACTCGGGCTCGGCAGCGATGCGCGGATGAACATCCCGGGCCGCGCGACGGGCTCGTGGCGCTGGCAGATGAAGCCCGGCGCGCTGACCGGCGAGCACGCCAAGCGCCTGCGGGCGCTGAGCGAGGAGTCCGGGCGGCTGGGGTGAGCGCGCGGCCGCGCCGCTTCGGCGCGCGTGCGGTCCGCCCAGTCGCGGAGTTTGTGCGTGTTGCGCGCGTCTCGTGACACGCGCGCGCGTTGTCTCGTCACGTGTCCGCCGCGAGGATCGCCGGGGATGGAGGGGTCGTGCGGAAAACGTCCACCTGCTGGACGCAACTCGCAAGACCCCCTCGA
>JAHWJE010000401.1 GCA_019348575.1 Actinomycetota bacterium
TGAGCGTGTGCAACGCCGACCGCTGCCTTGATCGCACCCGGGGGCTCGCGTACCTTCGCGGAGCGCTCAGCGCAGGCGAGCGGGACTGCAGCAGACCCGGGCCGCGGACACCCGAAAGGGAGCTCCGAACGGTCCGAGGGTCGGTTGCGGCGTCTGCGTGCCTGCGTCATACAGATGAACTACCACGAAGCGCTGCTCCCAGACGGATGGGGCAGCCGGGGAGGTCCGATGGACGACGCGACAGCGACGATGGCCCCTGCGCCGCCACAACACATGCAGGCCCTTCAGCGCGCCAACGAGGTACGCCTCGCGCGCGCGGAGCTCAAGCGCAAGGTTGGCGAGGGAATCCTCACCGTCGACGAGGTTGTCCTGGCGTGCCCGTGGGAAGCCGCGAGCATGACGATCGCCGAGCTTCTGGCCAGCCAGCGTCGCTGGGGGACGACGCGCTGCAGGAAGTTCCTGGCGGAGATCGGGATCGCCGAGACGAAGACCGTGGGTTCGATGACCGACCGTCAGCGCAGCGTCCTGGCGGCGCTCGTCTAGCTCTGGCTTCGGCGCGCGGGCACGGATGCCCGCGCTGTCGTCGCCGCCGCGCGCGGGCTCAGCTGAAGTCCCAGCCGCGCGTCGCGATCTCGATGATCTGTCCGTCCGGATCATGGAGGTAGATCGAGCGAAAGCCGTCGCGGTCGAAGACCTCGCTGCACGGAACGCCGCGTTCGCGCAGGTACACGAGCCATGCCTCCTGCTCCTCGGCGGTCTCGACGAGGAAGGCGAAGTGGTGCGTCGCCCCCACACCGGCCTGGCCGGCCTCCATGTCGGGGTACTCCAGGAAGGACACGAGCGTCTGCTCGGAGTCGCCGAAGCCGAACCAGAAGTGGCGGGCGTCGGGATCGTCGTCGTTGACGGCATCGCCGACGAGCGAGAGCCCCAGGACGTCGCGATAGAACGCGGTCGTCCGCTCGAGGTCCTGACAGATCGCCGTGAGGTGGTGCAGTCCTCGCAGCGCCATCCGGCGCGGCTCCTTCGACGAGTCCATTCGAGCTATGAGGCTACGGTCTCATAAGGCTACGGTCTCCAGGCGCCGCGCGGGGACGAGCGGCCGGGGCCGGGCGTTCATGCGAGCGCCTGGGCCGGCTCCGGCGGCTCGGCACGCGCAACGGGGGCGGCGGCCGGCGGCGGCCCGGGCTGCGTGCGGCGCTCGGCGAGCAGCAGCACGGCGGGCAGCACGAGCAGCACGCCGAGCAGCGAGACCGTCAGGTCGATCACCGTCACGAAGCCGAAGTCGCGCAGCATCCGGATGTCGGAGACGACGAGCACCGCGAAGCCGGCGATCGCGGTCGCCCCCGAGGCGAGCACGGCCGCGCCCGTCGAGCGGTAGGTGCGGGTCAGCGCCGCGCGCGGATCGTGGCCGAGCGCGCGCTCCTGGCGATAGCGCTCGGACAGCAGCACGCTGAACTCCGTCGAGATCGCGATCACGAGCGCGCCGAGCGTGACCGACATCGGGTTCAGCGGGATGCGCAGCGCGAACAGCACGAGCGCCGACCAGCCCGTCGCGAGCGCGATCGGCACGAGCGGCACGAGCGCCCGCGCGACGCCGCGCAGCGCGAGCAGCAGGACGACGGCGACCGCCAGCAGGCCCGCGAGCAGGGTCAGCATCCGCCGCGTGTTGGAGGCGACCTCGGCGTTGGCGTCGGCGGCGAGCACCGGCAGCCCGGCGAGCCGCGCGGTCACGCCGGCGGGACGACCGTCGGCGAGGCGCGCCCGCATCTCGTCGATGACCTGCTTCTGGCGGTCGAGCTCCATCAGGCGGATGCCGAACGCGAGCGTCGCGGTGCGCCGGTCGCGGGCGACGACGGACTGCGAGAAGTACGCCGGGACGGCGTCGAGCAGCCCCCGGATCGCGTCCGCGTCGCGTCGCGAGGCGGGCGTCGTGAAGAGGTCCGGCAGGGAGAAGGCGGGGCACAGCTCGGCGGTCCCGCAGCCGCGCGCGGCCGAATAGCCAAAGCGCTTCAGCACGCCGGCCTGGTAGCCGATCATCCAGTTCAGGACGGCGGGGTTCGTCAGGTCCGCGCCCTCGATGAGCACGTCGATCTCACCGCCGACGCCGGTCGACCGCTGCAGCGCGTCGAGATCGCGCAGCGCGCCGAGATCCTCCGGGACGAGCTTCTGGATGTCGGACTCGACGCGCGTCTGCGTGTCGAGCGCCCACCCTGCGGCGGCGAGCGCCAGCGCGACCAGGAGCACGCGCCCGGGGTTGGCGACGGCCCGGGCGAGGGCGGTCTTGCCGGTGCCGGGCTCGCCGTGGAGCAGCCAGCCCCGCCGCCAGGGCAGGCTGCGCTCCCGGTACCAGCGCTCGCTCGCCTTCCACCGGCGGGCCTCGACGACGAGGCGTTCGACCTCGGGGGAGAGGGCGAGCCGCGCGAACGGGTCGCCCGGCTCGGTCCGCGGGCCGAGCTGCGAGAAGGGATGCGTG
>JAHWJE010000402.1 GCA_019348575.1 Actinomycetota bacterium
GACGAGGATGATCGGGTTGGTGCTGCCGTGAACCTTGGTGAGGATGTTGGAGATGCCGCAGGCCTGCAACACCTCGCGGACGCCCGGCCCGGCCTTGACGCCCGTGCCCGGCCCCGCCGGGACGAGGATCACCCGGCTGGCGCCGTACTTGCCGATGACGCGGTGCGGGATCGTGCTGCCGCGCACCGAGACTTTCTTCGAGCGGGCGACGTTGGCCTCGCCCTCCTTGATCGCCTTCTCCACGGCCGGCGGGACCTCGTTGGCCTTGCCGTAGCCGACGCCGACGACGTCGCGCTCGTCGCCGACGACGACGAGCGCGGTGAACGAGAAGCGACGGCCGCCCTTGACGACCTTCGCGACGCGGTTGATCTCGACGACGCGCTCCTGGAGATCCAGGCCGGCCTGGTTGACGCTGCGATCGACGACTGGGGCGCTCATACCGTCACTCCTCCTTCGCGGACGCCCTCTGCGAAGGCCTTGACGCGTCCGTGGTACTGGTAACCGCCGCGGTCGAAGACGGCGCTGGTGATGCCGGCGGCCTGCGCGCGCTCGGCCAGCAGCCGGCCGGCCGCGGAGGCCTGCTCCATCGGGGACTTGCCGCGCAGCGGCTCCTCCGTCCATGCGACGGCGGCCAGCGTGTGGCCGGCGATGTCGTCGACGAGCTGCGCCGCGATGCCGCGGTTCGAGCGAAAGACGGAGATGCGCGGCCGCTGCGCGGTGCCGGAGATCTTCGCGCGCACCCGGCGGCGACGCTTGAGGCGCCTCTCGGGCTTGGTCTTGACGCTCATGCGCGCTTGCCCACCTTCCGGGCGACGTACTCGCCCTCGTAGCGAATTCCCTTGCCCTTGTAGGGCTCGGGCGGGCGCTGCTTGCGGATGATCGCCGCGACCTCGCCGACCTGCTGCTTGGAGTTGCCGCGCACGATGACCCGCGTGGGCTGGGGAACCTCGAACTCGATCCCCTCGGGCGCCTTGACGGGCACGGGGTGCGAGTAGCCGAGCGCAAGCTCGAGGTCGCGGCCCTTCAGCAGCGCGCGGTAGCCGACGCCCTGGATCTCGAGCGTCTTCTGAAAGCCGGTGGTGACGCCCTCGACCATGTTCGCCACCAGCGAGCGCGTCAGCCCGTGCAGGGCGCGGTGCTCGCCGCGATCGGTCGGGCGCCTGACGACGAGCTGGCCGTCCTCCTGCTCGACGGAGATGGCGCGCGGCACGCGCTCTGAGAGCTCGCCGCGCGGGCCGTGCACGCGCACGACCTCGGGCTCGATCGACACCGTGACGCCGGTCGGGATGGGGATGGGCTTCTTTCCGATTCGCGACATCAGATCTTCACCAGATGTGCGCGACGACTTCGCCGCCGACGCCCGCGCTGCGGGCCTCGTGGCCGGTCATCACGCCGCGTGAGGTCGAGATGATCGCGGTGCCCATCCCGCCCAGCACCTTCGGGATCTCGTCGGAGCCGGCATAGGTGCGACGGCCGGGCCGCGACACGCGCTTGAGGCCCGAGATCGCCGAGCGGCGATCGGAGGTGTACTTCAGCCGCAGCCGAATTCTCTCGCCGGGGTGGTCGGCATCAGGCGCGACGATCTCGAAGCCGTCGACATAGCCCTGCTCGGCGAGGATGCGCGCGCACTCGGACTTCAGCCGCGAGGACGGGATGTCGACCGTCTCATGGGCGGCCTGGATCGCGTTGCGGATCCTCGTGAGGAAGTCGGCGATGGGATCTGTGCTTGCGCTCACGGTGTTCTCTCGGTCCGGCTCGTTACCACGAAGACTTCGTCATGCCCGGGATCAAGCCGCTGTGGGCCATCTCGCGCAGGCAGATCCGGCAGACGCCGAACTTGCGATACACGGCGCGGGCCCGACCGCAACGGCGGCAACGGCTGTACTCCCGAGTCGGGAACTTCGCAGGCCGCGCTTGGCGAACCCGCTGGGACGTCTTGGCCATACTAGTCGGCTTCCTCCGTCAGGTTGGATGCGTCGATGTCGGGCTCGATCTCCGGCTCCCTCGTGGTCGCCGCCGCCCGCTCGTACGCCTCGGGATCCTCGCTCTTGAGCTGTTCGCGCGCCGCCGCCTCGGCCTCGCGCTTCTCCTCGGCCTCCGCCTCGCGCGCAGCGAGATCGGCGTCGGCAGGCGCCGGCGGAGGTCCTGCCGGGCGGTTCTCCTTCGCGAAGGGCATCCCGAACGCCTCGAGCAGCGCGAACGCCTCCGCGTCGGACTGGGCCGACGTCACGATCACGACGTCGAGCCCGCGGACCTGGTCGACCGCGTCGTAGTCGATCTCCGGGAAGATCGTCTGCTCGCGGATCCCGAGCGTGTAGTTGCCGCGCCCGTCGAAGGCGTTGGCCTTCAGCCCGCGGAAGTCGCGGATCCGCGGGATCGCGACGGACATCAGGCGGTCGAGGAACTCGTAGGCGCGCTCGTGGCGCAGCGTCACGGCAAGCCCGACGGGCATGCCCTCG
>JAHWJE010000403.1 GCA_019348575.1 Actinomycetota bacterium
TGCTCGCCGACACGGAACGCCGGCTCGGCGTGGAGCTTCCGCAGCTCGAGCCGTCGGTCGCCTCGCAGCTGTACGCCGACCTCACGTCGCGGCTGATCGCCGTCCAGCGCGACCTCGTCAAGTTCTCGATCACCTACTACTTCGCCGAGACCGACCCGCGCGTCGCGCTGGCTGCCGCGATGCCCGTGCTGAAGCAGATCGCCGAACGCGGGGCGTCCGACGAGCACCCGGACTCGGTGCGGCTGCGCGCCGTGATGCTGGATGAGGCGATCGAGGACTTCGGTGAGACGGTCCTCGAGCGCTTCGTCCTGGACCACGGCGATGAAGACGTCGGCGGCGCGATCGCCGCGTTCGCGCACGACCACCGCCACGACCCCGATCCACCGGTCCCCGACGAAGCGCGCAGCGACGGATCACGAGCGCCCTCGTGACCGTGCTCGACCGCGAGCAGAAGCCGATGCTGGCAAAGCTCGTCCACGAGCTCCCGCAGGGCGAGTTCGTCTACGAGCCGAAGTGGGACGGCTTTCGCTGCCTCGCCTTTCGCGAGGGCGAAGACGTCGACCTGCGCAGCCGCCACGGCCGGCCGCTCGGGCGCTACTTCCCCGAGCTCGCGAGCGCCCTCGCGGCGGTCGCGCAGCAGCGCTTCGCGCTCGACGGCGAGGTGCTCGTGCTCGAGCACGGCCGCTTCGACTTCGCGGCGCTGATGGCGCGGCTGCACCCGGCGCAGTCGCGGGTGCGCGAGCTGGCGCAGCGCACGCCCGCGATCTTCGTGGCGTTCGACCTGCTCGCCGTCGACGACGAGGATCTGCGAAGCGCGCCGTTCGGCGAGCGCCGTGCGCGGCTCGTCGACCTTCTCGACGCCGTCCCGGCGCCGTTGTTCGTCACGCCGGCGACGAGCGATCGCGAGATCGCGGGGCAGTGGCTCGAGCAGTTCCGCGGCGGCGGCCTGGACGGCGTCGTCGCCAAGCCGCGCACCGGGCGCTACGAGGGCGGCGCGCGCGCGATGCTCAAGGTCAAGCACGAGCGCAGCGCCGACTGCGTCGTGGCGGGCGTGCGCGCGACCGACGACGGCGCTGTCGCGTCGCTGCTGCTCGGCCTCTACGACGACGACGGGCTGCTCGAGCACATCGGCGTCGCGAGCTCGTTCACGCGCGCGGCGCGGGCGCGGATGGCGGTCGAGCTCGCGCCGCTGGCCGTGGATATCGAGGGCCACCCGTGGGAGGGCGGCTTCCTGCTGGGCGGCGGCGCGATGGGACGCCTGAAGGGGGCGGCCGGGCGCTGGCGGCCGGGGATGACGTTGGACTGGATCCCGATCGCGCCGCAACGGGTGTGCGAGGTCGCCTACACGCAGCTCGACGATCACCGCCTGCGCCACCCGGCGACGTTCCGGCGCTGGCGGCCGGACCGCGACCCGCGCTCATGCCGCCTCGAGCAGCTCGACGAGCCAGTCGCGGCGCCGGCTCAGGTGCTCGGCGCCCGAGGCTGAGCGAGCTGCTGCTCGAGGGTCAGCACCTCCGCGAAGAGGTCGCCGTCGCGCGCCACGCGCTCCAGGACCTCCTCCATCTCGAACACGAGCAGCGCCGGATCGCCTGCTCCGAGGGCGGCCTCGACCTCGCTCCAGCGCACCGGCGTGGAGACCGTGGGGCGCGCCTTCGCGCGCACCGAGTAGGCACAGACCATCGACTTGTGCTCGGTGTTCTGCCCCCAGTCGATCAGCACCTTGCCGCCGCGCAGCGCCTTCGCCATGCGCGAGATCACGCGCTCTGGCCACTGCGCCTCGAGGACCTCCGCGATCGTCCGCGCCGCCGGCTTGGTCTGCGCGTAGGTGACGGCGCTGTTGAGCGGCACGTACACCTGCAGGCCCTTCGAGCCCGACGTCTTGGCGAGCGCGCGCAGTCCCGCACTCGCGAGCATCTCGCGGAGGCGCAGCGCGACCTCGGCACAGCCCAGAACATCGACGCCCTCGCCGGGATCGAGGTCGAAGGCCAGCGTCGTGGGCCGCTGCAGGTCGGCTCGCGTGTGCAGCGAGGTGTGCAGCTCGATCGAGCCGATGTTCACCGCCCACAACAGGGAGGCGAGCTCTTCGACGACGCAGAAGTGGATGTTCGCCTGCTTGTCGCGGCTCCAGACCGGCGTCGTCTGCAGCCACGGCGGGCGATGCTCGGGGCAGCCCTTCTGCCAGAAGCGCGGCCCCTCGACGCCCTCCGGGTAGCGGTGCATGTGCAGCAGCCGCTCGCGCAGGTGGGGCAGCATGACGTCCGCGATCCGGACGTAGTAGTCGAGCACCTGCCCCTTCGTCGTCCCCGTGCGCGGAAACACGACTCGATCGAGGTTGCGGATCGCCAGCCGCCGGCCGCCGACCTCGATCTCGCCTGCGGCGTCTGCTGCTGAACCTGCTATCGAGACCACCTCCTGCCGCCTGCGTCTCCGTACCCGTCGCCGAACGTCGGGAACCT
>JAHWJE010000404.1 GCA_019348575.1 Actinomycetota bacterium
AGCGCGCTGCGCGCCGGAACGCCCGGACCCAGACGACCATGTTCGGCTGGTCGAGCAGATCGGCCGCGACGACCTTGCAGCCCGGGCAGTTGCGGCGGATCACGTTGTAGTAGCGCGCGACGAGCTCTGGCTTCCTGCAGGTGCCGACGCCGCACATGTTGGCCTCGTTCCACGCCGACCACGTCTTCACCGACGGGTAGCGCTTGCGCAGGCGCAGGAACTCGCGCAGGTACTGCACCGCGGTCGGCGGCCGGTAGGTGCGGCCCGTCGTCGTGCGCGAGCGCGCGAGCGTGATCAGCGGCTCGGCGCCCATGAGCTGCGCACCCGCCACCCAGTCGTCGAGCTCCGCGCGCTGGTCGGCGTAGCGCAGGGCGTTCCAGGCGACGGAGCGGCGCACGTAGCCGAAGCCGAGATCGCGCAGGCGCTCGTCGTCGAAGACCTCCGCCTTCTGGTCGCCGATCCCGATCTTCGCCTTGAGCTTGCCGCTGACGGGCGTGAGCTTGATCGCCGCGCCCGCTGCTGACGGCAGGACGAGCGCGAGGCACAGGAGCGTGACGGCGCAGGCGGCGGCGCGGGCTGGGCGGCGGCGGCGTTCCATGCGACGCGGGAGGCTAGCGTGCTGCCGGCTCAGGCCTTCGCACAGCCGATCGCGTCCAGGCGCGTGACGCTCGCCCGGTGTGCGACCGAGACGTTGCGCGGGTTCGACAGCGTCCAGCGAACGTCGAGCGCGTCGCACGCGGCGCAGAACAGGCCGCGGATGTCTTCGGAGAGGTTTGAGAAGAAGTACCGCGCGTACGCGTACTCCGCGACGCGCCCGCTCGGCAGCCTCGTCCGGAAGCGGTTCGTCGTGCGGCAGCCGTCGGAGTGGATCAGGCCGCGCACGAACTCGTCGGGGTGCAGGTCGACGATCTCCTGCTGCCAGTCCTCGAGGACGATCGTGCGCTCGTGCTTGCGCCCGGGACCGTGCTGCGGGAAGGCTTGCAGCCAGAGCTTGTTGCAGGACTGGACCTGCACGGCCTGCGCCGTCTGGTGGCGCACGAGCCGTGGCCGGCACTGCGGCATCGAGAGCACCATGGCGGCCCAGCAGTCGTCGATGACATCTCGGTACCTCGTATCCAGGCTGACGCGCAACACCACGCCTCCGCGGCGATGCACCCACACCCAGCCATCTCCGAGATACAGGCCCAGCAGATACGCGTAGGACCGCCCGTGTGCCGGCCTCCAGCAGATCGGGATCGCCGGCCACGACCGCCGCCAGCGGCCGACCGTGTTCTGCGAGACGCCGCTCAGCTCGGCGACCTCACGGTCGTTGTGGCCAGCTGCGAGCAGCTCCCGAACGACAGCCCGATCGAAGTCGCTGCGTCTCACGAACACAGGTTTCGCATTCGGCGCGGACGGAAGACGCTTGCGTACGTGCGCGAGCGCTACGGCAGCGGGGGACCCAGGAGTCGAACCTGGCGCGGCGGTTTTGGAGACCGCAGTGTTACCGATACACCAGTCCCCCTCGGAGGGGACCATTGTAGATGCGCCACGGCGCAGCCCTAGAATCGCCTGCATGAGCACGGCAGCCGACGATGCGGCGCTCGCCCCGCACCTGCCCGACTCGCTGCGCCTCGGGCCCGTCCATCTGACCGTCTCGCACCTCGACGGCTCGATCGCGTTCTACGAGCGCGCGCTCGGCCTCCGGCTGCACGACCGCGACGGCGAGCTCGCGACGCTGGGCACCGGCGGCGAGGACCTGCTCGTCCTCGTCGAGGAGGCGGGGGCCGCGCCGGGCGGGCGCCATGCGGGCCTCTATCACTTCGCGCTGCTGTTCCCGACCCGGCAGGAGCTCGCGCGCGCGATCCTGCGCCTGGCGAGCACGCAGACGCGCATCGAGGGCGCCTCCGATCACGGCGTCTCGGAGGCGATCTACCTGCGCGATCCCGACGACAACGGGATCGAGCTGTACGCCGATCGACCGCGCGCGGCATGGCCGCCGCCGCGCAGGCCCGGCGAGCGCGTCGAGATGTACACGATTGCGCTGGACATGAAGGACCTCATGCGCACCGTCGAGGGCGAGGAGCCGCGCGACCAGGCAGGGCCGGGGCTCGTCATGGGCCACGTCCACCTGCACGTCGGCGACGTCGAGCGGGCGCTTGGCTTCTACCGCGACGTGCTCGGCTTCGAGGTGATGGCCAGGCTCCCCAGCGCGGCGTTCGTCTCGGCCGGCGGCTATCACCACCACCTCGGCGTCAACGTCTGGCTCGGCAGCGACGTCAAGCCGCTGCCGCCCAGCACCGCCGGCCTGCGCCACTGGACCGTCCGGCTCGCCACGCGCGACGAGGTCGCCGCGGTTCGCGCGCGCGTTGACCACGCGGGCCTGACGGCGCAGAACCACGACAGCGGCTTTCTCGTGCGCGACCCGTGGGAGACCGCCGTCGTCTTCAGCCGCGGCTGACGGCGCCGCCCAC
>JAHWJE010000405.1 GCA_019348575.1 Actinomycetota bacterium
GGCGGGCTTCAGCACGGCGCTGGTGGTCAGCGCGACGGTGGTGCTGGTGTGCGCGCTGCTGGGGCTGCGGGTGCCGCGGGCCCCGCGGGCGACGTGAACGGCGAGGGGAGGCCGCAGCCCCGGCCGACCGTCGACGCCTGGCGCGCGGCCAGCGCAGCGGCATGCGCCTGCTCGTCCAGCGGACGCGCGGACGGCGCCGCCCGGCCGTCGCGAACCGCGCGCGCCTCGTCCTCGGCCCGGGCGTCGAACCACCCGTAGCCCTCGTGGGCGTACCGCACCCCCTCGTGCGGCAGCGAGGGGCGGCTGGCGAGCAGCTGGACGCGCAGCAGCTCGTCCGCGGTCAGGCGCCCGTCCGACAGCGGCCCCGCGGGCGGGCGGCGCGCGCGCTCCCCTCCGACGAGCCCACGAAGATCGACGCGAAAGCACCCGGCGAGTTTCCGCGCTCGACGTCGTCCGCGAGCGTGCCGCCGGCGCCGCGCCAGCCCCAGTAGGCGAACGCCGGGCGCAGTCGCTTTCCGCCATCGAGCAGAAACCCGCGTAATGCGTCAGCGACCGGAGTGAGGTCGTCACTGATATCAGCCAGCAGCTCGGCCTGCTCATCGAGGAACGACTCCAGCGCCCTGCGTACCCGAGCACGCAGGTCGGCCGCGTCGAGCGGCGAGCCGTCCCCGTTCGGCGGCGGGGGCGCCGCGAGCGGCTCCGGCTTCCTGATCGACGCCGACGGCTCGATCGTCACCAACCAGCACGTCGTCGACGGCGCGAGCGACCTGCGCATCCGCTTCGGCGCCGACGGCGAGCCGGTCCGGGCGACCTTCACCTTCGACCGCGACGAGCGCCGCCCCGGGGCGGCCGTCGAGGCCAAGCGCGCGGCACTCGCCCCCGGCGGCGGTGCGCAGGCGATCCAGGGCGGCGCGGCGGCGCTCCTTGGGTTCGTCCAGGTCCAGGTTCATGGCGGCGACGCGGTCCGCGAGGGCGTCGTCCCAGCGCGCCACCAGCCGCGACACCTCTTCGCGCCGCTCCAGCAGCACGGGGGCGGGCTGCGGCATGCGCGCGGTGAGGCCGCCCGTCTTCGCCAGCATCTCCAGCGCCTGCTCGAACAGCACCTCCGGGTTGAGCTGCCCCTCCGCGAGCATCTTCCGCTCCTGCATGCGCGCGACGCGCTCCGCGCTGCCGATCTTCCCCTCGGCCTCGGCGCGCAGGGCGAGTTCTGCGTAGAGGCGGCGGACGGTGGGCAGGTGGAGCCGCTTGAGCATGGCGTCCAGGTCGCCCGTGCCGACGGCGGCGCTCACGAGGCCACCTCAGCCGCGATGCGCACCACGTACTCGGCGCCGTAGAGCCGCTGGAAGAGCGCGCGCTGCAGGAGCCGGAGGAAGCGCTCCTCGCCGACCTCCTCCAGCAAGGTGAAGAGCCGCTCGACGTCGGCCTTCCAGGTGTGGGGACGGGCATGGATCAGCTCGGTCAGGTAGCCTTCGCCCACAGGGCCGAGCTCCATGATGCGCTCACGCATGAAGTAGAGCCGCTTGCGGGCACCGGCGACCGCGGCGAGCTGCTCGGCCCGCTGCCCTTCGAGGTAGCTGGTCTTGCCGACGCGGGGGAAGCGAGGATGAGTGGCCTCGAAGCGGCCTCCGGCGGTGGAGATCCGCACCCGGTCCGGGTAGAGGAAGAGGGTAGCGGGGATGCCGCAGGCGCCGGCCGGCATCGCGTAGCGGATGCCCTGGAAGTCTACCAGAGCGGTGGGACCGACCTGTACGGGGAAGCGTAGGCCGTACTCGGCGGGAGCACCGAAGAGGGGTTTCATCCGCTCCCGCTCTGCGGTGAGGCGCTCCGCCGGGAGGCCGTGGCCGCGGCGGCGTCGCGCGCCTCGGAGACGAAGCGCGCCACGTCGTCACGGTTGCCCGACAGGTCACCGAGCACGACCTGCGCGTCGCGCTGTGCGCTCCGACCGGCCGCGCGGCCAAGCGCATGGAGGAGCTCACCGGCCACGCGGCCTCGACCATCCATCGTCTGCTGGAAGCCCGTGGCGTGCCGGGGGAGGGGTTCACCTTCGGCTACGACAGTCAACGGCGCCTTCCGCACGACATCGTCATCGCCGACGAGTGGTCGATGGCGGACCCGCGGCTGGCCGGCGCCCTGCCCCCCAGCGCGCTGGAGACCTTCGCCCAGTGCTCGCTGAAGTTCTTCTTCGACCGGGTCCTCGGCCTGCGCGCGCTGGAGGAGCCCGAGGACCTGCCGAGCATCTCGGGCTGGATCGCGGGTCGCTCGTGCACACGATCCTCCAGCGGGCGCTGAGCGAGTGGCTGCCCGACACGCCGCCGGACGAGGGCCGTCGCGAGGCGCACCTGCGACGGCTGGACGAGATCGCCTCGCAGGAGTTCGCGGCGGTCGAGAAGCAGGGTCTGACCGGCCACCCGCAGTTGTGGACGATCGAGCAGCACGTCCTGCGAG
>JAHWJE010000406.1 GCA_019348575.1 Actinomycetota bacterium
TCCTGCTGTTCGCCTACCTCGGAGGCGCCGAGCGCTTCTTCGGCCGCTGGCTGCTGCCGATCTACCCGGTCCTGGCCCTGCTCGCCGGCGTCGCGCTTGCGCGCGTCGCGCGCGCGGTCTCGGCGAAGCCGGTCGCCCGCGGGGCGATGCTCGTCGCGCTCCTGGTGGCCGTGCTCGCGCAGCCCGTCGCGGCGGGGCTGCGCACGGGACGGCTGCTGGAGCGCGAGGACACGCGCACCGCGGCGCGCGAGTACCTCGTGCGGGCGTTGCCCGAGGGGACGCGCCTCGTCGTCGAGCCGGCCGTCCCGCGCCGCTGGTATCGCGGGCTGAACGTCGGCTTCGGACCGCCGCCGCCCTCCAAGCGGAAGATCCCGCCGCCGCCGGCCGCTCCGACGCGCTTCATCGACCAGCTCGAGCCCGCGCGGCTCGACCGCTACCGGCGCGCCGGATACTGCGTCGTGGTGACGATGAGCATGGTCCGCGGCCGCGCCGAGGTCGCCGGGCGGGCGGCCGCCCTCGCGTACTACCGGCGGCTGGAGCGCGAGTCGACGGTCGTCTTCAGGGCCGACCCGTACCGCCCCGGTGCGTCGCCGGTCAGCTTCGACTTCGACTTCTCGACGCACCTCTACTACCCCAGCGAGTACGACCGGCCCGGGCCCGAGGTCGTCGTGTACCGCCTGGATCGCTGTCGCCCGCAGCGCGGACCGGAGGGCGCGAGTGCGTAGGGCGCCGCAGCGACCGCCCTCGGGCGCCGCTCAGTGGCAGGCCGTGGAGCCCGAGTCCGTGAAGGTGGCGCCGGCCTCGGGCACGAACGCCCAGTCGTAGCCCCCGGCGCGCAGCGTCACGCGCAGCACGCCGAAGGTCGCGCCGCGGACCTCGCTGCCGGGCTGCAGGATGCTGGCGCCCTGCAGGCTCTTGCCGCCCGTGCCGACCACGAACTCGCGGATGCCGCGCACCGTGTCGACGACGTGCCCGGGGTCCTGCGGCGCGAAGCGCTCGTAGGCGTGGTCGTGGCCGGTGAGCAGGAGGTCGACGTTGTAGTCGTACAGCGCCTTGAACAGCGGATCGACGGCAGGATTCACGCCGATCCCCGACGCGGCCGTGGGGTGATGCCAGAACGCCAGCGTGCAGGCGCGCGCGTGCGCCGCGAGATCCTCCCGCAGCCACCGCTCCTGCGCCGAGCCCTGCGCGCACTCGTGCAGCGTCGGATTCCTCGGTGGGTGCGAGCACTGCGAGTTGAGGGCGACGACGTGCCAGTCGCCGAGGTCGAAGCTGTAGTAGCCGCGGTCGCGCGGTCCGGCGGGGCCGTCGAAGCGGCCGGGCCCGTTGAAGTAGTCGAAGTAGCCCGCTGCTCCCGGGGTGCGGTACTCGTGGTTGCCCGGCGCTGGGCGCAGCAGGCTGCGAACGCGGCCCCACGACGGGTCGAAGCCGGCACGGAACTTCGGCAGCGTCGCGTCGGCGTACTGCGCGTCTCCGAGGACCAGCACGGCCGCGAGGTCCATCCCGAGCAGCAGGTTGGAGGTGTGGCGCTGGCGGCAGAAGCGGGCGGTACCGTTCCCGCCGCGGAACCTCGGGTCCGCCGGCTCGCACGCGATGTCGCCTGCCGCCGCGATCACGGGATCCGCAGCGGCCGGCTGCCAGGCGGGCGCGCGCGGCGCCGACGGCGACCGCATCAGCTGTGTGAGCTCCTGCCCGTCGCGGCTGATCACGAAGAGCTGGCGCTGCCCGCGACGGCGCATCGCGAAGGCGATGCTCCGCCCGTCCGGCGACCACGCGGGGCCTGACACCCGCTGCCCGGTGGTCAGCCGCCGCACGTCGCTGCCGTCGGCGTTCATGACGTACAGGTCGCGGCCGCTCGCACGCCGCCGGGTGAACGCGATCTGGCGCGCGTCGGGCGACCAACTCGGCGCCCCCTCGTCGGCGCGGCTCCTGGTCAGCCGCTGCGCGGCGCCGGTCGCGGGCTGCAGGAGGTACAGCTCGTCGCCGCCGAGGCGCGTCCGGCGCACGAATACGAGCCGGCCGTCGGCGCCCCACGCGGGCGAGCGCTCGTCGGCGCGGCTCGAGGTCAACCGAACCGCGGCGCCGCCGGCTGCGCCGACCCGGAAGATGTCGCGCCGGCCTCGTCGACCGCCGGCGAACGCGAGCGCGTCGCCGGCCGGAGACCACGTCGGCTCGCCGGCGGAACGCGTCGCCGTCACGCGTCGCACGTCGGCGCCGTCGGCCTGCATGATCCAGATCCTGCCGCGTGCCGCGAACGCGATCCGGCGGCCCTGTGGCGAGAAGACGGCGTCGCGCACGCCGCGCACGGCGCGCACGCCGCCGACCCGGCGACCGTCGGGGTCGCGCACGTAGAGCACGCCCTTCGACGCGCTGGCGCCGACCTCGTACAGGATGCGTCCGTCCGCTCCTGGCGCCGCCGCGGGCGCGACTGCGAGCATCAGC
>JAHWJE010000407.1 GCA_019348575.1 Actinomycetota bacterium
GGTCCTGAAGCCGCCGGGGCGCGACGCGCCCCAGCCCGCCGGCGAGGGGGCCCGGTCGTCGGCGGCGCCGCAGGTGGCGTCGCGGTAGCGCCGATCGCGCGGCTTACGGGCCGGTCGACGCGACCGGCCCGAGCCGCGGCTCCAGACCGTGGAGCTCGAAGTTGCGGAACGCGTTGAAGCGGCCGTGCTCGGGCCCGTGGAAGTCGGCCGAGCCGGTCGTCAGCAACCCCAGCCGCGCCGCCTCGTCGCACAGCAGCCGCGTCTGCGCCTCGCCGTGGGTCACGTAGAACGCCTCCACACCGTCGAGACCGGCCTCGCGAAACCGCCGCAGGGCCGCGATCACGTCGGCGTCGCGCGCGAGATCCCAGAACGGATGCGCCCAGACGGCGACCCCGCCCGCCTCGTGGATCGCCTCGATCGCCTCGGCGACGGTCGGGGTCGTGCGGCGGCTGTAGGCGGGCCCGTCGCGGCAGAGGTACGCCTCCAGGAACGCCGAGGGCTCGGCCAGCCCCTCGGACTGCAGTCGCTCGCGGTTGGCGGCGATCGTCGCCTTCGCCAGATGCGGGCGCCCGACCGGCATCCCGCCGGCGCGGCGCTGCTCGATCTCCGCCCGGTCCGGCGGCAGACCGAGGCCCGCGAGCAGGTCGGCCATGCGGTCGATCCGCGCGGCGCGGTCGGCGAGCCAGACCGCGAGGCGCTCCTCGAGCGCGGCGTCCGTGTGGTCGATCCCGTAGCCGAGCACGTGGAAGTCCTCGCCGAGCACGTCGACGGTCGAGACCTCGACCGCCGGAACGACCGCGATCGCGTGCTCGGCGGCGGCCGCCAGCGCGGCGCTCACGCCGGCGACCGTGTCGTGATCGGTGAGCGCCAGCAGCCGCACGCCGGCCGCGGCCGCGGCCGCCACCACGGCGCCAGGATCCAGCGCCCCGTCCGAGCACGTCGAGTGAGACTGCAGGTCGAAGCACGGCGGCTCTTCGTCGGTCGGCACCGCGCCATGATGTCCGATGACCAGGGCGCGGTGTCGCCGCCCGCGCGCTGGGCGAGCATCGGCCGACAGCCGGCAAACGCGCGCCTTTGCACCGCTTCGGGCACCGAACCTGGGAGGTTCTGGTCCAAGCCGAAGAACGGTATTTGCGGGCGAATAGCTGATCGTCGCGGTGGTAGGGCAAGTGGATCGCTGCACGAGGTGTCACGCCGTCGTCCGGACGGCGCGCGCCCGGCATCCCGCGACGAAGTTCGACGCGCCACGTTCACGCCCGGAGCACCTCTCGCGCAACAGGCAGCTGGCGGCGATCGACCCGCACGCGCGGGTGCTGCTCGTCGCTGCGCCCGCCGGCTACGGCAAGACGACGCTGGTCGGCCAGTGGCTGAATCGCGATCGCGAGCGGCCGGCGACGGCCTGGATTCAGCTCGCGCCGGAGGACGACGGGCTGTTCGCCTTCTGGATCGCGGTCGTCAGCGGGGTCGCGGGTGCCTGCGCGGCGGTCGGCCGGCGCTCGCTGGGCGCACTGGCCGCACCGCTGGTCGATGTCCAGAGCGCGGTTCTGGCGCCGTTGATCGACGAGCTGTGGACGTTCGGCGGCGCGGTCGACCTCGTGCTCGACGATCTGCATCTCGTCTGTGATCCGGCGGCGCACGAGACGCTGGGCTGGTTTGTCGAGCATGCTCCCGCCAACCTGCGGATCGCGATCGCGACGCGTCACGCGCCGGCCCTCGGGCTCGGGCGGCTGCGTGCGCGCGGCGAGCTGACCGAGTTGCGCACGGCCGATCTGCGTTTCGACGGCGATGACGCGCGGCGCTTTTTGAACGAGCGCCACGGCCTCGCGCTCGACGACGCCGATGTCGATGCGCTGATGCGGCGCACGGAGGGCTGGCCGGCGGGGCTGTATCTCGCGGCGCTCTCGCTGCGCGGGGTGGCGGATCAGTCGGCGTTCATCGCGGCGTTCGCCGGTGACGACGAGCTGATCGTCGACTACCTGCGGCCCGAGCTGCTGCGCGGCCTGGACGACGCGACGCGCCGGTTTCTGCGCAGGACGTCGATCCTGGAGTCGTTCTGCGCTCCGCTGTGCGATGCCGTCGCCGGGACGGACGGGTCGGCCGACGAGGTGCTGCGCGAGCTGCAGCGCACGAACCTGTTCGTCGTCGCGCTTGACCGGCGCCGGCGCTGGTTTCGCTACGAGCGGTTGTTCGCGGAGCTGCTGCGCGCCGAGCGCATCGACGCGCTGGTGACGGTGCCCACGATGCTGGCGGCGACCCCCGAGGCGGACCTTCGCGCGCTGCGCACCGTCTTCGTGGGCGGCGAGGCGCTGCCGCGGTCCGTGGCGCGCCGCTGGGGCGCGGAGCGCGAGCTGGTCAACGTCTACGGTCCGACGGAGACCACCATCTTCTGCACCCTCACGCCTCCGCTGGACGGGGACGGCGAGCCTCCGATCGGCGCGCC
>JAHWJE010000408.1 GCA_019348575.1 Actinomycetota bacterium
GGACAGACAGCTCGGTTGGGGGGGCGAATCTCAGCCAACCGTCGCCGGTATCCACAACGGGAAACTCCAAGACGTCGCGGAAGAACGCGCATGCCGCCTCGGCGTCATGTGCGAACACCGTGACAACTGCCGACCTGATCACGTGGACAGAGTAATCCTTCCCTCCACCTAACAGCAAGGTACGACGACACGAGCTTCCCGACTCGACTGGTCCATGGCATCGGCGCGACGCTTGGCACATCGGCTCACCTGGACGTGCAGCGCCGGTCCCAGTGGGCGGGCCGCAGTAAGGCGATTCCGTAGGGCAGGCCCTGAGCCCTTGGGACCGCCGGCGTGCCCAGGCGAAGTCTTGACGGGTCCTAGGACCCTTCCTTGACCTCCATGATCTCGTCAGCCACGAGTCCGTGCGCTTCGCGATGGACGGCCTCGGCGGCCTCTTGGCTTGGCGCCTCGACCAGGCAGTAGACGCGGCCCTCGTCCTCGTTGTACCAATAGCGGAGATAGTTGACGCCATGCTTCTCCTGGGCCTCGAGGTCCGCCTTGTGCGCGTCCGCCACTGCCTCAGGGGTGAGTCCCTCTACCTTGTGGTGCACGTCCATGTAAAGAGGCATCAGCCGTCCTGTCGTTTGAGCGATACGGGCGAGCGTATGTAGAAGCGGTGCTCCCGGCAAGTCTCCCGGCCCCTCGGCCGACGCAGGTGAGTCTTGCGCCTCGGGTTCGGGAGTAGCTTGTCCTCTTGGCAAACCCAAAGCCGGACGCTGCCGGTTGCGTCGAGAAGCGAAACTTTCGGTGCGGGGTTGACGAGATGCCAGTCCTACGTCGTTGTCTTCGCCGCCGCACGCTGCTGTGGGACGCTCCACATTGATGGGGACGCCTGAGCTCGTGCAGGAGGGACGGGCCGCGCTGGGGCGCGCCGAGTGGACTCGCGCGCGTGAATGCTTCGAGCGCGCGCTTGGGCAGGATGCGCAGCACGCCGAGGCGCTGGACGGTCTCGGCCGGGCGCTGCACTTTGAGGGCGAGTACGGCCGCGCGATCGAGCTGACGGAGCGCGCGTTCGCGGCCTACCTGCGCGCTGGCCGTAGCGTCGAAGCCGCGGACCGGGCGCGCTGGTTGGCGTTCCTGCATGGCGCCGTCAGGGCGAACATGTCAGTCGCGGGCGGCTGGATGGCGCGCGCAGAGTCGGCGCTCGACGGTGTCGAGGAGTGCGCGGCCCACGGCTGGCTGTATCTCGATCGTGCTCCCTTTACCGAAGAGATCCGTCGCCGCGAGCAGCTCGCGGCGTCCGCGCTAGCGATCGCTCGACGGTTCGGCGACACCGACCTCGAGTACGACGCGCTCGCCCTGCTCGGCGAGGTGTATGTGGCCCAGGGACGTGTCGAGCAGGGCATGAAGCTGCTCGATCAGGCGATGGCCGCGGTGAGCAGCCAGGAGGTCACCGGGATCGTCGCGATCGGCGACGTCGTGTGTCGCATGATGGGTGCCTGCGAGATCGCGCTCGATCTCCGCCGCGCGGAGGAGTGGATGCAAGCGGCGCCGGTGTTCGAGGCGTGGAAGGACTGGGTGTCACCTGTGTGCCGCGATCACTACGGTGGCATTCTCGTCGCCGCCGGGCGCTGGGCCGAGGCTGAGACCGAGCTCGAGAGCGCGATCCGCACCTTCGAGCGCAGCTACAGGCTCATGCGGGAG
Source organism: Actinomycetota bacterium (assembly GCA_019348575.1). The sequence goes on from JAHWJE010000408.1 coordinate 1,687, forward strand.
TCGCCGCTCGTGAAGCTCGCAGACCTCCGTGTGCGCCAGGGGCGCTACGAGGAGGCCCCGCCGTCATCGCGTCCGGGCATAGTTTCTCGCGCGCAGCCTGCGGCGGCACCTCGCCCTTGTCGTCGACTTGGTCCTGGTGTGATGGCTCTTTGCTGCCCATGGCAGTGAGTCCCCCCTCGAGTTCGGTTACTGGCTGCGGGGTCCCTACCCTCCGCCGGAGACGGGCAAGCGCGCACACGGAGCATCGTCGAGTGGGCTCACTCGCCGGCGAGAGCTTCGTCGCCGGCGTCGTGGTCGGGTTGCTCCTGCGGGCGCTGGGTCGCGTCCCCAGCCCGGGCTCGCTCCAGCGGGCGGCGGCCAGGCACTGGCGATGACTTGCCTGGATGGCTCCGAGACACTCGGTATACTCGCCGCTCAACCACACAACGCGACGATCGGGACACGCGACGGCGCTCATGACCGCAGAGAGCTCGGGCCAGCAGGCTGGAAGCCCGGGCGGTCGAGCCGGACGCTGCCGTACCACCCGTGAGCGACCGGCGAACCGGTCCGGGCCCGCCCGTTACAGCGGCCACGAGAGCGCCGCCGCGGGCCGCGAGGCCGGACGTGCGGAGGCGAAGGCGGGTGGAACCGCGTGAGGCACGACCTCTCGTCCTGTCGATGGACGAGGGGTCGTTTCGATTCGGCGGAGGTGAGGAAGATGGTCGAGCAGCAGGAAGTCGATTTCGAGGCGCCGGCGCGCGGCTCC
>JAHWJE010000409.1 GCA_019348575.1 Actinomycetota bacterium
TCGCGCTCGGCCTGGTCGGTCGTGAATCCGTCGCTCATCCGGGGGTTCTCCTTCGATTCGTCGCGGAGGCGCGCATGATGGCGCAGAGGCCGCTTTCGCGCCCGCGCGAGAGTCGGTGCCGGTGCCGCGGCTCTCGAGCGGAGGGTGTCGCGTTTGTGTTCGTGGCGAACATCTACGCGCCACGCTGCGCCGCGTGTGCCCCCGCGCCGCCATTCAGCCGGCGCTGCGCCAGGGCGTGCCCGCGGCGCCCGTTCATTAGCACGCTCCAGGGGCGGGTCGACCTATGCACGCCCCGGGCGCTCAAGTCGACCCAGCCGCACCCAGCGCGGAAAGGTCGCGTCCGAACCCGCTCGCGCAACCACCCTCGCGCCGACTCGATAGGTTCCGTCCTCGACCCAAGCCGCCCGACGACCTCCGGAGAGCCGCCCTGTGAAGAACCCCCGAGCCTTCTTCAAGCCGCTTGCCATCGGCGCGCCCGACCCGCTGTACGAGCTTCCCGTGATGCCGTCGCGGATGATCCACTTCCTCGACTTCTCCAACGAGAAGATGGTCGCCAAGGCACCGGACATCGCCAAGAAGGTCGACATCCTGCTCGGCAATCTCGAAGACGCGGTGCCGGTCGAGCGCAAGGAGGCCGCGCGCGAGGGGCTGATCACGGTCGGTCGCGACATGGACCTGGGCGACACCGCCCTGTGGACGCGGGTCAACTCACTCGAGTCGCCCTGGGTACTCGACGACCTGACGCGGATCGTCGGCGAGATCGGCCACAAGCTCTCGGTCATCATGGTCCCGAAGGTCGAGGGCGCTTGGGACATCCACTACGTCGACCGCCTGCTCGCCCAGCTCGAGGCGAAGGCCGGCATCGAGCGCCCGATCATGATCCACGCGCTGCTGGAGACCGCGCTGGGCGTCTCGAACCTCGAGGAGATCGCGACCGCCAGCCCGCGCATGCAGGGCATGAGCCTCGGCCCGGCCGACCTCGCCGCCAGCCGCCGGATGAAGACGACGCGCGTGGGCGGCGGGCACCCGGGCTACCGCGTCCTCTCCGATCCTGACCCCGAGAACCCCGACGCCCCGCGCGAGAGCGCCCAGCAGGACCTATGGCACGACTCGTTCGGGCGCATGGTCGACGCCTGCGCGGCGGCCGACCTGCTGCCGTTCTACGGGCCATTCGGCGACATCAAGGACGTCGCCGGGTGCGAAACGCAGTTCCGCGCCGCGTTCATCATGGGCTGCGTGGGTGCGTGGTCGCTGCACCCGGTGCAGATCGACATCGCCAAGAAGGTCTTTTCGCCCGATCCCGACGAGGTGCGCTTCGCCAAGCGCGTCATCGAGGCGATCCCCGACGGCCGCGGCGTGCACATGATCGACGGCAAGATGCAAGACGACGCGACCTGGAAGCAGTGCAAGGTCATGGTCGACCTCGCCGAGATGCTGTCGCGCAAGGATCCCGAGCTGGCCGAGGCGTACGAGATGCAGGGCGCGCCGGCGTAATGCGTTTCTTCGAGTACGAGGCCCGCGAGATCGTCAAGCGCGCGGGCATCCCGGTCACGGACTTCGGCTTCACGACCGACGCCGCCGAGGCGCGGACGATCGCCGAACGCATCGGCGGGCCGACGGTCATCAAGTCGCAGGTGCTGACCGGCGGGCGCATGAAGGCCGGCGGCGTGAAGTTCGCCGACACGCCCGACGAGGCCGAGCGGCACGCCGCCGCCATCCTCGAGCTGGAGATCAACGGGCACATGCCGCGCGGCGTGCTCGTCGACCCGAAGGCCGACGTCAAGCAGGAGTACTACGCGGGCGTCGTCTGGGACGGAACCGCCAAGAAGCCGGTGATCCTCTTCAGCGACATGGGCGGCATCGACATCGAGGAGGTCGCCGAGCAGCACCCCGACCACGTCGGCCGGGTGCACATCTCCAACCTCATGCCGATCTCGGACTTCAAGGCGAAGGAGTGCATCGCACAGACCGGCGTGACCGGCAAGCCGTTGCAGCGCCTGACGCCGATCGTGCGCCGCCTGGCGCAGCTCTTCGTCGACCACGACATGGTGCTCGCCGAGATCAACCCGCTCTGTGAGATGCACGACGGGACGTTCATCGCGCTCGACGCCCACATGGACATGGAGAGCGAGGCGCGCGGGCGCCACAAGAAGCTGCTCGGCGAGCTCGGCGTCGGCGAGGACGAGACGCGCCTGGCGCGCGAGCCGACGGAGTTCGAGCTCGCCGGCGAGGAGATCGACGGCTCCGACCACCGCGGCGTCGCGGGCAACGTGACGGAGTTCGACGGCAACATCGGTCTCGTCATCGGCGCCGGTGGCGGGTCGCTGACGCTCTTCGACGCCGTCCGCGCCCACGGCGGCGAGCCGGCCAACTACTGCGAGATCGGCGGCAACCCGTCGGTCCAG
>JAHWJE010000040.1 GCA_019348575.1 Actinomycetota bacterium
TAGCGTTTCAGCAGGCGTCTGATACGAGTCCTGGTCACGCGCGTTCAGAGGAGGCGGGACGCGGTCAACTGACAGGGGGAGAACGTGTTCGGGATCAGTCGCGCGACCGCCGCCGGGCTCGGTGCAGCCATCATCTCGCTCGCTCTCGTGTCGGCGCCGGCGTTCGCCGCGCTGCCTCGCACCTACCAGGTCCAGAGGATCGACAGCCCGAACCCGCAGCCGAACGGGCTCTTCGGGATCGGAATGATCGGCCACAGCGACCTCAACGGCGACGGCGCCGACGACGTCCTGGTCCCGCAGACCGGCTCGGGGCCGAACAGCGACGGCCAGATCTTCGTCTTCAGCGGCGCGACCGGCGCCCTCATCGACACGATCAATGCTCCCGATCGCGGAAATCCGACCGGCGCCAGCGGCAACAGCAGGGCGGGCTTCGGCCTCTTCACGAGCACGATCGCCGACCTGGGAAGCTGCCCGGGCGGCAGCTCCGCCGCCGGCTGCGCAACTCCGAGCGCAGCCAAGGACGGCGTTGACGAGATCGTCACCGGCGCGACGGGGATCGACATCCCGACTGCGGGCGCCGACGAGGACGCGACGCCCGCCGACGATGTCGCCGAGGACATCGGTCGCGCCTACGTCATCGATGGCGCGACACGCGCAGTGCTGAAGCGGATCGACATGCCCGCGGCCGACCGTCTGCAGCACGCGACCTTCCCAGCCGGCGCTCCGAACCCCCACACGCCGAGCTTCGGGCGCGTCGTGCTCGCGCCCGCCGGGCTGCCGCCGTGTGCCGGCAACTTCGGCATCGGACCATGCGCACCTGTCTCCCGTGAGGTGGCGATCGGCGATATGGATGGCGCCGGGCTTGCGGATCTCGTGATCGGTGCCCCAACCTACGACGAGACCTCGGCCAGCAACCCGGCGTGCTCGCCAGGGCAGTGCCACGAGGCGGGCCGCACCTACGTCTACCGCGGCGAGGACATGATCGACCCGGCGCACGGCGGAGCGGCGCCGGCGGACGCCCTCGAGACCCCGCTGCGCACCCTCAGGAGCATCGTCGCGCAGACCGATGACGAGCTCTCCTCGGCCCGCACGAACAGCGAGCTGTTCGGCCAGGCCATCTTCCCGATCGGAGACGTCGGCGGCTGCACGTCGCCGATCAGCGCCGGGGAGCTGTGCCCGAACAGCACCAGCACGAGCACGCCCGACGGCAGCCCCGAGGTGGTCGTCTCCGCCTTCCGCACCGATCTTCCGAGCAACGCCGATGTGCCGGACCCCGCCTTCTTCGACGTCGGGGTGAACATGCTCGTCGACGGCAGGACAGGTTCCGTGCTTGCCATCTATCAGCATCCCGAGCCGCAGGCGGGCTCGATCTTCGGCTTCACGCTGCACAACGAGCCGGCGCCCGGCGACCTCGGCAGCACCCCGGCACCCGACGTGTTCATTCCGGCCATGCGCCAGAACGTCGACTTCACCGCGCAGGGCCGTGGCTACATCATGAACGGCAACTTCAAGGCCGGCGCGAACAGCCTGAACTTCGCGCAGCTCAACGATCCCACGCCCGTGTCAGGCGGCAACTTCGGGGTCTCCTCGGCCGGCGTCGGCAACCTCGTGAGCGACGAGGAAGGCGCGCCGCGCAACGAGCTGCTGGTGGGCGCGTTCGGGCCGCACAACCCTGGCACGAACGTCGACATCATCAACGACATCCACATCTTCAACCCCGTGACGGAGCGGGTGCTGCAGACGATCCCGGATCCCGACCAGCAGCCGGGCAGCTCGTTCGGCACCGCCGTCTCGCCGCTGGGAGACCTCAACGGCGACGGCTTCCTCGACATCGCCGTCGCCGCCGACCTCTGGAGCTCGCCCACCACCCGCAGGGCCGGCCGGTTCTACATCCTGCGCAGCGACAACTCGCCGCCGCCCGCGGGTGGTGGCGCCCCCGGCGCTGCCGGTGGTGGCGCCCCCGGCGGTGGTGCAGCGGCGGCGCCGGTCACGCCCAACCGGACGTTCGCGGCCGTCGAGCGGTTCCCCGCGAAGCTGCAGATCAGGCGGTCGCGGATGCAGCGCGCTGCCCGCCGGCTCGACGTCCTGGCGCCGATCACGCGGCTGGCCTCCGGCGAGGTGAAGGTGGAGCTCTTCGCCGCGCAGCGGCGGTTCCGCTTCAATCAAGAGATCGACGACGAGGCCGGCCGGGTGCGGTTCCTGAAGCCGATCCCGAAAGCTCAAGCAGAGCTCGGGACGGGCATCGTGACGATCACCTATCCAGGTGATGCGGACACTCGGCCAGGAGGTGCGCCTGCGCGCCGCCTCGGGCCGCGAAAAGATCGAGCTGGCCCGTCCGACGCTGGACAACGTCAGCCTGTCCGCCCGCGGCACGATATCCGACCGCGCGCGCGGGGTGGTGCGCGTCCAGCTCAGTACGTGTCCGGCGGCAAGACGACGACCGTGAAGCTGCGGGGGCAGATCCGCAACGGACGCTGGAGCATCGACGAGCGCCTGTCGCAACAGGTCCTCGAGGGCATCGCGCAGCGTACGGGCACGGTGCACTCCTACATCCTGTTCACCGGCTACCTGCCGCGCCGCATCCGCGGCGAGATGCAGTCATTCCAGGTCCTCGGGCCGCGCTGAGGAGCGACCCGCCCGTTCAGCCGGGGAGACGTCGATGTCCGACCGTATCTCGATTGATCGCGCGTGCGCGGGAAAGTTCTCGTGATGTGCGAGGGCGGTGATCGCGGGGGCAAGGCTTCTCAATCCCCGCTTGTCCACTGCGGCAACGGCCGCGGTGCGCAGGTACGTGTCCACGGTGACGGGCGAGTAGAAACGTGCGAACTGGCCGGTCGGCAGGCAGGCGGGCACTCCGATCGCGTAGCTGATCGCTGAGAAGGTGGTCGACTGACCGACGAGGATCTCGGAGGCGTGAACCAGTTGCTGGGCGATCGTCCACGGGTCGCGCGTGACGACCTGGATGTGCTCGTTCGCCCACTCGTTGGCAAGCTCGACGGCTTGATCGAGGTCGTCCGTGACGATCGCGCCCCCGAATCGCTCGATCGCGCATCGCGCGAAGTTGCGGCGCCACTCGGGGAGCTCGGCGAGCTGGTGTTCGACCTCATGCTGCACGCTCTCCGCGAGCGCGGCGCTGCTCGTGAGCAGGATCGCGGAACTGTCGGGCCCGTGCTCGGCTTCGTTGAGCAGATCCGCCGCCACGAGCGCTGGATCGGCTGAGTCGTCGGCGATGACCATGCACTCGGAAGGGCCGAAGAACAACGCGACGTCGACTCCTTGAAGCTGGGCGTAGTACTGGCTTGCGATGATCATCGGACTGCCCGGCCCGACGATCTTCATGACCTTGGGCAGGGTGACGGTTCCGATCGCCGCTGCCGAGATCGCCGCGACACCGTTGGCGCGAAAGATGCGTCGCGTACCGAGGATGTCGGCGGCGACGAGCAGCGCCGGGTCGATCGTGCCGTCGGGGCGCGGCGGCACGAGGATCTCGATCTCCGGCACCCCGGCCACAACCGCCGGAACCGCGATCGTGATGAAGGTCGAGGGATAGGAGCCCTTGCCCGCAGGGACATACAACGCTACCCGCCCGATCGGACTCACCTTGCGTCCGGCGACGACCCCGGCTGCGATGTCGAACAGTTCGAGCGCGGGCGGGCGCAGCGCCTCGTTGTAGCGGCGATGATTGGCAATAGCCGTTTGGATGGCGGCGAGCACGCCGGCCGGCAGCGCGCCGCGCGCCTGCCTGAACTCGTCGTCGGAGACCCTGAGCTCGTCGCTGGTCAGCGACACGTGATCGAATCTGGCGGTGGCATCGAGCACCGCCCCGTCGCCACCAGCGCGCACGCTCTCGGCGATCTGCTTGGCTTGATCGAACAGCTGCGCGTCGAGAGACTCTCGGCTCGAGCGGTGCTTCAGTGCCTCCAGCCGCTCAGGCGGGATCAGTCCGGCGCGGTAGATCGCAAGCACCATCGGAGTCGCAAGCGTTTCAGACTGCGATCCCGATCACGGCGAGCAGCTCAGCGCGTGCGGATCGTCAGCCGCGCCACGGCGGTCGTCGAGTTCCCGCGCGCATCGCGGACGACGATGTACGCCCGCGCGCCGAGCGTTCGCGCGCGCCTCAGCAACGCGGCCGTCCGCGGCCCGACCGACACCGTCACGCTGCGGCGGGCGTTGCCGGGCGACTGGAACGAGGCGGTCGGGAGCGTGCGCTGGCGACCGCCGATTCGCCTGACCGTGCGCAGCTTCACAGTGCCGTTGCACGGCCGGCCGTCGTCGGTGCGGCAGTGGACCTGCAGCCGGATCGTGCGGTTGCGCGACAGGAGCGCCGTGCGCGTCAGGAGCCGGACGGACGGCGCGACGTCGACCCGCTCTCGCTGCGACACCGCGCCGAGGCACTCTCCGTCCTGTGCGACGCGGGCGCGGAAGAACGAGCTGCGGTTCGCGCGCGCAGAAGTCCTGAAGGCGCCGTTCGCGTCGGTCCGGACGCGGGCGATCGTGGAGTATCGCGGTGTCGAGATCGTCCGGCGCTGGATCTCGACCTCCTGGCCCGCCTGGCAGCGCGCCGGGTTCGCGAACGCCTCGAGCGTGCCGGCGAGGCGCACGCTGCGCCCGCGCTGGACCCGCTCGGAGGCGGCCACGAGCTCGAGCGCGCGGCCGGCGAGCGCGGCGACTTGGCCCTGAGGCGGGGCGACCTGCGCCGGAGGCGCGGGCGCGGGCGGTGGCGGCGGAGCAACGACCGGGGCCGGGCTGTTGTTGGAGCGCATGATGTACACGCGGCCGACGTCGGTGACGCCGGCGCGGTCGAAGCGCCCCGCGCCGACGGCGAAGTCCAGGAAGCCGTCGCCGTTGATCTCGCCGAGCGGCGCGACGCCGACGCCGAAGTTGCTCACCTGCTGCTGGTCGGGATCGGCGATCGTCTGCAGCGGGTTGCCGGTCACCGGATCGAAGAACGAGACCTCGCCGATGACGCGGTCGTTCTGGGGCGGGTTGTGGGTCGAGAACTCGCCGATCAGGATCTCGTTCTCGGGCCCATCGACGAGGTTGCCGACGCCCGCGGCGCTCGTGCCGAAGCTGCGGCCCGCGGTGGGATTGGGGCTGCGGAAGCGCTGCAGGTCGACCGTGTTGCCGCTGACCACCGACGCGCCGTTCATGAGAAAGCCGATCCCCTCGCCGCGATAGCGGTCGGTGTCCTGCCCCGCGGCCGGGAGGTAGACGTCGGGAACCGGCGTCGAACCGGCGTTGCCGATCGCCGGCTGGTTGTAGATCGTGAAGCCGAAGATCGAGCCCGGATCGGGATCCGGGTGGCGATAGGTCCGCACGATCGCTCCGGTCGCTCCGTCGATCATCAGGTTGACGCCGATGTCGAAGTTCTCCTCGTTGTCCGGCCCGTCCGTCGGGTAGTCGACGCGGAACGCCGACACGAGCACCTCGGGCCGGCCGTCGGGGGCTCCCAGCACGTTCGCAGCGGGGCAGAAGCCGGCGGCGGTCGGCGCGCTGCTGCAGCTTCCGACGTCGCCGACCGGCGCCACGGAATGGCCGAACAGCTCGAGCTGGTTGACGATCAGCGTGCCGGGGTCGTCGGCCTGCGCGTAGGGGTTGCGGATGTTCCACGCGGCGGTGCTGAGGATCGCGTCCGGGCTCGTGCCGACGATGTCCTCGCCGAGGTACATATACGCGCGCCCGGAGCGGATGCAGGTGTCGACGGCAGCGGTGTCGTCGCAGGCTGGATTCGTGGCCTCGTCGTACTTGTAGGCCGAGGCGCCGACGACGATGTCCGGCAGCCCGCCGCCGTTGAGGTCGCCGCGACGGACGGGGAGCGGTGTCGGCGTGCAGGGGCCCACGCCGAAGTTCCCGGCGCACGGCGCCTGGCCCATCGGATTGAGCACCGTCCGGCCGAACCACGGCCGCGCGCGAGCGGGCGGCAACGCCGCGGCGAGTCGCTCGGTCTCGTCGGCGAGGTCCTCGACGTCGGCCTGCGGCATGTCCAGGCGCTTGACGACCGTGAACGTCGCGCCGTCGATGACATAGACGCGACCGATGTCCTCAGCCGTACCGTCCGCCGCTGCGGCGCTCGCCCGATCGACGAACAGCGCGCTGGCGACGATGTCCGGGATGCCGTCGGGAGGCCCGACCGTGGCCGCGTCGCAGAACGGATCGGCGTCCGTGTTGCCGCCCGGGCAGCTGGCGAGGTCGGTGAAGGGGGCCGCCGTGGCGTTGCGGCCGATGCTGCCGATGTAGTACCCGAAGGCGGCCGCCCGGTTCTCGGTCACGCCCGCGCCGCTGGCGGTCTCGGGCTCGGGGGCCGTGATCGTCCGGATCACGGAGCCGTCCGCGCCGCTGACGACGAGCAGCTCGCCGTTCTCCGCGCCGGTTCCGTCGTTGAGGATGCGCGTGCCCTGCGCGGTCAGCAGGTCGTCGATCCCGTCAGCGTTGAGATCGCCGCCGTTGACGACTCCGAAGCCGAATAAGTCGGCGGCGCCGGCCGACGGGCTGTCGACGCGCTGGACATCGTAGGTGCGCGGGAGCCCCGGAGCTTGTGCGGCGGCCGGCGAGCACCACGCGGCGAGGAGCGCCAGCAGGACGAGCGACACTGTGGCGGCGCGGGTGGCGCTTGCGTCAGACACGATCTCTCCCCTCCGTATTACGGTGTGCCGAACCTAACCCGCTCGCCGCCGGCGTGCAAGTCGCAGCGGGCTGCGCGGCGCCCGGCGCGGTTGCCGCGCCCGCTTTCAGGTAGAACCGGGAGCGTGGAGGCGTGGATCGCAGACGGGGCCGAGCGGATCGCCGCGCGCGCCGAAGACGAGCTCGCGCGCTTCGTCGAGGTCTCGTCACCGTCGGGTGACGTGACCGGCGCCGACGAGGCCTTCGCGGTCGCGCGGTCGCTCGCGCCCGACGAGGCGCAGGCCGAGCGCTCGCCATGCTCCTCGCCCGGGCACGCGGAGGACCTGATCCTGACGCTGCCGGGCAGCGGCAGCGGCCGCGTGCTGCTGCTCGGCCATGTCGACACGGTGCACTCGCACGAGGACCACCGCGCCCTGGAGCGCGACGGCGACAGGCTCGTCGGCTCGGGCGCGGTGGACATGAAGGGCGGCGACGTGCTGGCGCTCGGCGTCCTGCGCGAGCTCGTCCGGCGCAGGGAGGACTTCGAGCAGGTCGCGCTGCTGCTCGTCTGCGACGAGGAGTGGCGCGCCGGTGACTTCGTCCACACGCCGCGCTTCGCCGGCTGGGATGCCTGCCTGTGCTTCGAGGGCGGGGATCTGACAGCCGACGGCGACGAGGCCGTCGTGGTGCGACGCAAGGCCGCCGGCACGCTGCGCGTGCTCGCGCACGGGCGATCGGCGCACTCCGGCTCGGCGCCCGAGAAGGGCGCGAACGCGCTGCTCGCCCTGGCCAGCGCGGCACAGGCCGTCGCGGCGTGCCACGATCCCGCCGGCCCCGCGCACCTGACGGCCGTCCCGACCGTCGTGCGGTCCGGCGAGTCGTTCAACGTCGTGCCGGCCTACGGCGAGCTGCTGTGCGACCTGCGCGCCGACGAGCTGGAGACCTTCGACATGGTCCTCGCCGGGCTGCCCGACGGCGTCGAGGGCGTGCGCCTGGAGGGCGACCTGCTGCGCCGCTGGCCCGGCATGGACTCCAGCGGGCGCACGGCGGCTGTGCTCGAGGACGCCGCTGCCCGGCTCGGGCGGGCGATCATCGGCACGGCGCGCGGCGGGGCGAGCGACGCGAGCTACATGGCGCCGGTCATCGGGATCACGATCGACGGCCTCGGGCCGCTCGGCGGGGGCGCGCACACGCCGCACGAATACGTGCTCGCCGACTCGCTGCGAACGCGCGCCGAGGTGGGGCTCGCGATCGTCGACGCCGTGCTCGCGGTGGGCGCGCTACCCCAAAGCGCAAAATTATGAACCCGGGAATGCATTCGTCGTGAACCTGCGCTAGGGTTCCGCCGGTCAGTGACCAGCCGAATCCGCGTCGAGCGATCGACGGGGAGCGGGGGAACCACTTGGGGCGCGACAAAGCGTCCCGGGGGCGAATCGCCGTCGTGCACGGCATAGCGCTGCTCTTTCTGCGCGAGCCCGTCAGCTAACCCCGCAGGCACACGAAGGAGAAGGGGTCAGCCGCGTGAACGCGTCGTATTCGTCGTGCCGTTTCGTCATGTGCCTCGTCGCTGTTGCCCTGCTCGTTCCCGTGCAGCCTGCCAGCGCGAAGAAGCGCAGCTTCAAGCTCGGTGAGCGCACGTTGAAGCAGGGCCATACGGGCAAGGACGTCCGGTCGTTGCAGCGCTACCTGACCCGCGCCGGCGTCCCCACCGACGCCGACGGCGTCTTCGACCCGCGGCTGTACCACGACCGGCTCCTGCTGGGGTTGCAGGGGATGCTCAGCGAGGCCGAGTGGCACTTCCAGCGCCAGCGCCTGGACGCCGGGCGGCAGCGGCAGATCGCCGAGGGGACCTACCGCCAACTGCTGTCCGATCGCCAGTTCGCGGGGGTGCGCGTCGCCGAGGTGATGTCGTCGGGAGCGGTCACGGTCGAGCCGGGGCTCACCATCGCCCGGCTGGTCGACGAGTACGTGATGGCGCGGCACCTGCGCGGCGTGCCGGTGATGCTGGGCGACCGGCTGCTCGGCATTGTCACGATCACCGACGTCAAGCACGTGCCCCGCGAGGAGTGGGGGAACACCTACGGCAAGATCGGACG
>JAHWJE010000410.1 GCA_019348575.1 Actinomycetota bacterium
AGACCGCGAGCGGCTCGGATCCGCTGACCGGAGCGCCGGCGCCGGTCGACCCCGGGCAGCTGCGCGAGGTCGGGCTACGCTCGACCGCCGCGCCCGGGCAGTAGCCGGCGCGCGTCTTCAGCAGCGACGGACGCGTGTACTAGGCGCGCCCATTCGCCTTGCGCGCGCGGCGCGCGCTGCCGACCACCGGCGCATGGACCAGGTTTCGCGCCCGATGCGAATCGCCCTCGCGGCCACGATCGTGCTGGCCGCGCTGTGGCTTGTCGCCCTGCGGCCCAAGCCCGCCGACATCGCCGACACGCCGGCCGCGCCGGTGACGGCCGTCGCGACGGCCAACGACGCCGCCGCCGCGGCGGGCGCGGCGAACGCCGCGCCTGCGGCGGTCACAGATGCCGGCGCGACCGCTGCCGCGCCGGGACCGGCGCCGGCCGTCAAGGCCGCTGCGCCCGCCGACGGCACTCGCGCCGCCGACGTGAAGCCCGCCAACAGGAGCGAGGCGCCGGTCGTGCGCGACATCCGCCGCGGCAAGGTCGTCGTCCTGCTGTTCTGGAACTCCAAGGCCGCCGACGACGTCGCCACGCGCGACGCCGTTCGCGGGCTGAGCCGCCACGGCGGCAAGGTCGCCGTCCACGTCGTCCCGATCGGGCGCGTCGGCCGCTACGAGTCGATCACCCAGGGCGTCACGATCAACCAGTCGCCGACGACCCTCGTCATCGACGCCAAGCGCCGCAGTCGCGCGATCGTCGGGCTGTCCGAGCGCGGCGAGCTCTCGCAGGCGGTCAACGACGCCCTCGCCGGCCGCGGGTAGGGCGGCGCCGGGGCCGGCCGCTCGCGGCGGCCGGCGAGGCGGCTTGGTCGAGCGCGGCGCAGGGGCCGGCGTCTGCCGGCCCCTGCGTCATTCGCGGCCGAGTCCTGGCGCTGGTCAGCCTCCTGCGTGGCCGCCCTTGTGGTTGCGGAACACGAACAGCCCGTAGTCGCGGTCGCTGCCCAGCACGTAGGTGTGCCCGTCCCTGCGGTACGCCTCGACGCCCCAGAAGTTGCTTCCGTTCTCGGCGAGATAGCCGCCGACCTCCTGAAGCCCGCCGGCGCTGACATCGAGCACGCGCATCCCGCCGGCGTAGTACGACAGGTAGGCGCGCTGCGAGTCGACCGGATCGGTCGCGACCTCGTGGATCGACAAATCGCCGGAGCCGGTCGCGTGCGCCGGGTCGAGCGACTCCGGCAACGCCCAATGCGCCAGCGGCTGCATCGTCGTGGCGTCATACGCGTGCAGATAGCCCCAGCCGTCGAAGTGCGGCTTGAAGGTCAGACGGTCCCCCAACGGATTCAGCAGGTCGACCGCCGGTGTCGGGGTCGCGCACGGGTCGGTGAACTCCACGTCGAGCAGCTTGAGCCCGGCCGAGCGGGCCACGAACGCGAACGGGATCGTTCCGACCGCCAACATGAAGAGGGTCGAGTCGCAGTTGGGATCGGTGGCCTGGTCGTTGAAGACGAGCCCGGCCTTGTAGCCCGCCGCCGTCACGGTCGAGACCTTGATGCTGAAGGTGCACACCCCTCGCTCGACGATCGCGATGTGGTCGGGCGACGGCGCCGGCGGGAGCGGCTCACAGGCCATCCCGACGAACTGCGACGGCGACTCGGACAGTTCCGGCATCGGCGGCACCGCATTGCCGTTCACCGCCGAGAACCGGTCTCCGGCGTACCTGCCGGTGGCGACGGTCCCCACGGGCCGGTATGGGCCGAAGTCCTCATCGGCTCCAAGGAAGATGTCGTTCTTCGCGCTGAACTCGGCCTGGTGCGCGTTCCCCTCCGGCGTCCAGTCCGCCGGCAGGCCGAGGTGGCTCGCGAACGGCTCGACGGCACCGAAGTCGGTGTGACCGATGAGGGTCGGCTTGGCCGGCAGATTCGTCACGTCGAGCTGGATGTAGCCGCCATCCCAGTAGGAGCCGAGCAGGATCCACCGAGTGCCCACCTGCTTCACGACCATGTCGTGCAGGAAGGCGCTGTTGCCGTTCGGGGCCGGCGTCTCCAAGATCTCGGGGAAGTCGGCCAGGCCCGTCTCGGCGACGAACTGCGGCGCGGCCGGGTTGGTGATGTCCCAGATGTCGATGTCGCTGGATTCGTCGTTGTCCACCTGGACGACGTAGGCCCGGTCTCCCTGCTGCCAGCCGAACGCGCTGTGGCTCTGGTGAGCGGCGACGCCAGACACGCCCTCGCCGAAGTGCAGCGCCAGCGGCTTCGGGTTCAGCGGGTCGGTCACGTCCAGCACGAGGCGGGGGGTCGAGTCGCTGATCATCAGCCCGGAGGCGTCGCGGTTGAGCGCGTGCGATCCGGACACGCCGTTGCGGAACCACTTCAGACCAGTGTCCTTCGGGTTCGTCGGGTCCGTCGCGTCGAC
>JAHWJE010000411.1 GCA_019348575.1 Actinomycetota bacterium
ATGGGTGCGCGCGAAACTCTGATCCAGAACGACGTTCCCGGTCTCTATCGTAAGCTGGCCGCCGGTCGGCATGGCGTCCCGGGCATTGACCGCCAGGTTCATGATGACCTGTTCGACCTGCACCGGGTCCGCGTTGATGTGGCCGAGGTTCGGCGCAAGGTGCAGTTCCAGCGCGATGTCTTCTCCCAGCACCCGCTCGAGCATCCGGCCGAGATCGCTGACGACCGCATTCATATCGAGCACCCGCGGGGCGACGATCTGCTTCCGGCTAAAGGCGAGCAGCCTCGCGGTGAGGCCGGCCGCGGCGGTCGTGAGGAGCAGGTTCCTCGGACTCCGGCTGCACAGCGCGCGCTGCAGGACGAGCGCGCCCGCGCGCACGTCGTGGCGCGCGATGCCGTGTGTCACGTCGATGATCCGCGCCTGCGGCGCGATCCGCGCGATCACCCCGTGGCAGACGCCGACGAAGTCGTCGTCGAGCCCGTAGTCGCTGAGAAACGTCACGACCGCCATGCCCGGGTCGAGTGTATGGCGCGCCGGGCGGGTAGCTGGGCGGCATGCGCCACGGATCACACGCCCAGACACCGACCGTCGCCGAGGTCGTGCGCCGCGCCGTCGCGGTCTGCGACCCCGACGGCGCCGACGAGCTGATCGTCGACTTCCTGCTGGCCTTCGAGGACCGCGACGAGCCCGTCACCGCGCTCGACGAGCGCGAGCGCACGTTCTTCGAGGTCGCCGAGCGCATCGCCGGCGTGCTCCCGTCGGCCGGGGTCGAGATGACCGCCGCCGTCGCGACGTACCTCGCCTTCCGCCGCGACGAGATCGACGACGAGGACGACGACCTGCTGCGACTCGCCGCCCGCGCCGAGTACGGCGACGACCCGCCGCAGGAGATCGTGACGTGGCTGCAGGACGCCGGCGTGACGGTGTGATGCGGCCCGCCGAGAGCGAGCCGCCCAGCGGCATGCCCGACGAGGAGCAGGACGAGGACGTCCCGCTCGGCGTGCCCGCCGACGAGGACGACGCCGTCGACCGGGACCTGCCGGGCTTCCCTGAGGGCGACATCGACACCGCGGGCTGACGCCGGGCGTGGTCAGAAGAGCTGGCCGGGCGCGACGTCGGCCAGCAGCGCGGCGAGCAGCCCGTCCGGCGTGTGCTCCTGCGCCTCGATCTGCGGCTCGAGCCCCTGCTCGCGCAGCGCGTCGCTCGTGATCGGCCCGATCGAGACGATCCGCTGCCCACCGGCGGGCGCGCCGGTCGCCGGTCGGCTCGATCGTCACGGGCGGGCCGAACACGACGCGCACCGGCGCGCGGAACCGCGGGACGGCCTTGCCCTTCGGCAGCGCGGCGCCGGTGCCGCTGACGGCGATGGGCACGACGGGCGCGCCGCTGCGCAGGGCCAGGTAGGCCAGGCCGTCGGTGATCGAGTCGAACCCGCCGCTGCCGCGGGTGCCCTCAGGGAAGACGCCGAGAGCGCCGCCGTCCGCGACGAGGTCGAGCGTTGCCGTCTCTCGGCTTTGTAGGTGCGGGAGATCGAGCAGCCCGATCGGCACGCCGGAAGAAGTCTGCTCCAGGTCGGCGACCGATACGACGTCGGGTAGCGGCGGAAGCCACGGTGACCTCTGAGGTGGGTACGCGCGGCCCGCGTCGCGGATTAGCAGCGTCGCCGTCTCACTCACGCGCTCGGTTTCGCGCGCCGGCGCTCGAGCGGTGAGGGGCACAGTCCACGGCCCGAGCCGAAGCGTCCACTGTCGCTCACCTCCGGGGCGCACGTTGCCGCCACCCGCGCCCGCGCGGACGGCATACCGCTGCACATCGATCACCCGCGCCACGCGCGCCCGCAGCTCGCGGCGCTGCGCGGCGGTCTTGGGCAGGCGGCGCTGTGCCGCCAGCGCCCGCGCCCGCCCCAGCGCCAGCGTCAGCATCGTCTCTTGCTCGACGGGCAGGCCGACGCGCAGCTCCTCCTCGGAGCGGGTCATCGCGTCGTCGGTCGTCGGGCCGCTCGTGTCGTGGCCCTCGGGCTGAGGCTGCTGAGCGCCGTCGGTGGCCGTCACCGAGCCTTCCTCGGTGTAGGGGACGCCGTAGTGCTCGAACAGCTGCGCCTCCTCGTCCTGGGAGAGCTCGCCCTCGGGCGCGACGTTCGGCGCGTTCTTGACCTGGTCCTTGTCGACCTGGACCTGGACGTCCTCGCCCTGGGGCGAGGCGCCGGCGAGCGGGACGAACGACGAGTTCGAGCCGAACAGGCCGGTGTTGACGGTCGCCCACTCGGGCTTGTCGGTCTCGTGGTCGACGTACAGCTCGTCGATCTTGCCGATCTTCTCGCCGCTGCGGTCGATCAGCGTGCGTCCGCGCCAGTCGTATGCGTAGGT
>JAHWJE010000412.1 GCA_019348575.1 Actinomycetota bacterium
ATCGACGGCATCACCGGCCGGCGCACCCGGCGGGCGATCCGGCGCTTCCAGCGCGCCCATCGGCTGCCGGTCGACGGCATCGCGGGGCCGCGCACGCGGCGCACGCTCGGCCGGCGCGGACGGCCGCTGCTCGGCCGTCGCATCATGAGGCGCGGCGACCGCGGCTGGGACGTCGCGGCGCGCCAGTTCATGCTGCGCCGGCGCGGTTACGTCCTGACGGTCGACGGCGGCTTCGGGCGTGTCACGCAGCGGGCGGTCAAGCAGTTCCAGCGAGCGCGAGGCATCGCCGCGGACGGCCGCGTCGGCCGGGCGACGCTCAGCCGCATGCGCGGCGACCCCGCCGCCGCGCTCGCCGGTGCGCCTGCGCCCGCCCGTGCGCGCCCCGCTGGGAGATCGCTTCGGCCCGCGCTTCAACGTCTTCCACGCGGGCCTCGACTTCCCCGCCCGCCCCGGCACGCCGGTTGCCGCGGCCGGCTTCGGAACCGTCGTCAGGGCGGGCTTCGACGCGTCGGGGTGGGGCAACGTGGTCGTCATCCGGCACCGCTTCGGGCTGCGGACGCTGTACGCGCACCTCGCGTCGATCGATGTCTCCCGCGGCCAGTTCGTGAACGTCGGCCGGCGCATCGGGACCGTCGGCGCGACCGGCCGCGCGAGCGGGCCGCACCTGCACTTCGAGCTGATGCTGCGTGGCGCGAACGTCGATCCGCTCAGCGCGCTCTGAGCGGCGCCAGGAGCGCGCGACGATCCGCCGCGGGTAACACTACGAGGATGCTCGCGCTGCTCTACGACATCCACGGCAACGTGCGCGCGCTCGACGCCGTGCTCGAGGACGCCGCGGCGCAGGGCGCCGGCGAGTACCTCATCGGCGGCGACGTCGCCCTCTTCGGCCCGTGGCCCGAGGCGACGGTGCAGCGGCTGCGCGAGCTCGAGCCGGCGACCTGGATCCGCGGCAACGGCGAGCGCTGGACGGCGCACCCCGATGCCGCGCCCGACCTGCTGCGCGGGGCGACGGCCGCCGCCCGCGCGGCGCTCGGCGACGATCTCGTCGCCCAGCACGACGCGCTGCCGCAGAGCGCGGCGATCGACGATCGCACGCGCGCCTGGCACGCCTCGCCGGTCAGCGACGTGCGCTCGTTCACGCCGCAGCCCGGCGAGGACGAGGCCGAGCTGCTCGCGGGGGTGACGGAGTCGCGGCTCGTCTTCGGCCACACGCACCTGCCGTTCGCGCGCAGCTCGCCGGCCGCGGACGTCGAGCTCGTCAATCCCGGCAGCGTCGGGATGCCGCTCGACGGCGACCATCGTGCGGCGTATGCGCTGCTGCACGACGACGGGACGATCGAGCATCGGCGCGTGGCATACGACCACGGCGCCGTCGCGAGCGCGCTGCGCGAGCGCTACGGCGACGAGGACTGGTATGGGCCCGTGTCCTATCGCTTCACGCAGGCCCGCTTCGAGCCGGCATGAGCGAAGCGCCCAGCTCGGCCGGCGACGAGGAGGTCGACCTCGCGGTCGCGCTCGCACGCGAGCTGCTGCACGGCTCGGGCGCGCTGCGCGTGAGCGTCGCGCTCGACGCCGCGCCGCCCGCGATCGTCGAGTGCGAGCGGCTGCGCGCGATCGTCGTGCATGACGCCGCAGGCACGCGGCGGGAGCTGTCACACGACGCGGCGAGCGACGTCGCGCTGCCCGAGCTGCCGTTCATGCAGCAGCTGCCGCCGTTCGAGGTCGACGCCGCCGAGGGGCGCGTCGCCGGCGCGCTCGGCGGCCTGGAGATGCTCGGGCGCGCGGTGCGCGCGATCGCCGCGCTGCTACCCGGGGCGAGCGTCGTCGCCGCCGACTACGAGACCGCCGATCCCGCCACTCCGCTCGGCTTGGCGGGACGGTCGGGCGAGCCGCTCGTCGTCCTGATCGGAGAGCACGAGTTCGAGCTCGAGCTCGATCAGCGCCGCGCGTGAGGTGGCGCCGTCATGCGACCGGCAGCTCTGCGGGGGAAGCTCCGACGACGGCCTGCGAGTCCTCGCTGCGCACGAGCAGCAGCGTCGCGAAGATGCCGATGATCGCGAAGCCCGCGCCGGTGAGGAACGCAAGCTGGAAGCCCTCCGTCAGCGCGCCCGGCAGCGCCGCCGGGGCGCCCTGCGCGGCGGTGACGAGGTCCGTCGTCTTCGAGCTTGCGATCGTGCCGAGGACGGCGAGCCCGAGCGCGCCGCCGATCTGCTGTGACGTGTTGATGAGCCCCGACGCGAGGCCCGACTCGTCGCGCGAGACGCCGCTGACTGCGGCGATCGTGACCGGCACGAAGGCGAGGCCGAGCCCGATCGCGGCGACGATCATCGGCCCGAGCAGGTCGGACACGTAGGAGCCGCC
>JAHWJE010000413.1 GCA_019348575.1 Actinomycetota bacterium
AACGAGATCGAGACCGACTACGGGCGCAACCTCAACGTCTCGTCGGCGGGCGCGCTCGGATGGATGCAGTTCATGCCGGCGAGCTGGCAGGCCTACGGCGTCGACGCCAACGAGGACGGCCGCAAGGACCCGTACAACCCGGTGGACGCGATCTTCGCGGCGGCCCGCTACCTCAGGGCGGCCGGTGCCGAGACCGACCTCGCGAAGGCGATCTTCGCCTACAACCACGCCGACTGGTACGTCGCCTCGGTGCTGCAGCGCGCGCGCCTCGTGGCGGGGCTGCCGTCCGACCTGGTCGGCGCGCTCACCGGCCTCGCGCAGGGACGCTCACCGGTCGCGGGCCGCGCGCGCTACGCCCCGCGCGCGCCGGGATCGCCGCCGCGGCGGGGCGTGAGGATCCTCGCCCAGCCAGGCGCCGCGGCCGTCGCTGTGCAGGACGGGGAGATCATGCGCGTCGGGCGCAGCGCGCGCCTCGGGCGCTACGTCATGCTGCGCGACGCCTACGGCAACACCTACACCTACGCGCACCTCGCGAAGACCGCCAGGAGCGTGCTCGTGGCCAAGGACCGCGGGGCCGCGCGCGCGCCCGCCGCGCCCGCCGCCGGCCCGCTGCAGGCACCGCTGCCCGATCCGGCGCCGACCGCGCCCGCCAGCGCCGGGTCCAACCGCATGCCGGCGCCACCCGCGGCCGCCGCGCCCGTCCCGCCGGCCGCGGACCTCGGCAAGGAGCGCCTCTTCGCCAACCCCGCCCGGCTGCGCTCGCTGCCCGCCGGCGGGCGCCGGCAGATCCTCGACGCGACCTTCGCCCTGCCCGCCTCGGCGCGCCTGCGCTCCTACTTCGCGGGCGACGTGGGCCTGGAGCGCGACGAGCTCGAGCTCAAGCGCCTGTTCCCCGGCCGCCGCGTGATCGCCGGCACGATCCTCGGCCGGATCGGAACCGGCACCGCGATCCCGGGCGCGCCGCACATGCTCTTCGAGATCCGCCCGCCGGGCGCCGACGTGCCACGGATCGACCCTGGACCCTTCCTCGACGGTTGGCGCCTGCTCGAGTCGACCGCGATCTACCGCGCCCGGGGACCGGCCGCGGTGGCGGCCGGCTCGATCGGACAGATCCTGCTCATGAGCAAGGACACGCTCGCCCGCCGCGTGCTCGCCGACGCCGCGATCGAGATCTACGAGTGCGGCCGGCGCGACATCCGAGCCGGCGTCGTCGACCGTCGCGTGCTGGCCACGCTGGCCTTCCTCGCCGCCGGCGGCCTGCGGCCGACCGTGTCCTCGCTGCGCTGCGGACACCGCACGCACACCGCCAGCGGCAACGTCTCCCAGCACAGCTCGGGCAACGGCGTCGACATCTCGAAGATCAACGGCACGCCGATCCTCGGAAATCAGGGCGCAGGCTCCGTCGCCGACACGGCCATCCGCCGCCTGCTGACGCTGCAGGGCGCGATGGCGCCCGACCAGATCATCAGCCTGATGAAGTACCCGGGCGTCGCGAGCACGCTCGCGATGGGCGACCACGCCGACCACATCCACGTCGGCTTCCGCCCGCTCGGCGGCGGGTCCGGAATGTTCCGCCTCGGACTGCGGCCCAGGCAGTGGCTGCGCCTCGTCGACCGCCTCGCCCGGATCGAGAACCCGGCCGTGCGCCAGACCCCGTCGCGCGACGCGACGCGCGCGGCGCCCGTCAGTCCTCCTCGCCGACGCCAGCCGCCTCCCTGACCTCGCCGAAGCTGACGAGGTCGGCCCAGGTGTACAGCAGCGGGACCTGATACCAGCCGCTGCAGGCGGCGCGCATCTCGGTGAACTCGGGGCTGAACCAGAAGGAGTCCCAGCCCGACTTGCTGGGGAACTCGATCGACATCAGGAACCTGTAGCGGTCGTCGCGGGAGCGGAAGACCATGTAGCGCGTCGCGCCATGGCTCGTGCAGAGCGGGGCGAGCTCCTGCAGCGCGGCCTCGAGGTCGTCGCCGCGAAAGCCGGTCGCGTACCACGGCAGCTGAACGACGCCGCCGGCCATCAGTTGCCGACCTCGGCGGTGATCGCGCCCGGGCCCTGCGCCGTCTTGCCCTGGCCGGTCTCGGTCGCGCCCACGAGGATCGCGATCTTGCCTGAGTGCTTGTTCTCGTACATCAGCTGATGGGCCTCCGCGACGCCCTCGAAGGGCATGGTCTTCCACAGGACGGGACGGATCTTCGACTCCCGGATGAGATCGTTGGCCTTCGTGCACTCGTACGCGTTGGCGAAGTGCGAGCCGAGGATCTGCTTCTGGCGCATCCACAGGTAGCGCACGTCGAAGTCCAAGTCGAAGCCCGACGTCGCGCCGCAGATGACGACCTTGCCGAACGGCTTGACGACGAAGAC
>JAHWJE010000414.1 GCA_019348575.1 Actinomycetota bacterium
TCGCTTCCCATGAATGACGTTGGTTCAGGCACCGAGCAGCTCCTTGCAGACGTCGCGGAAGAACGATGCCGCGTATCCGAGATCGCGCACGTCGATGCGCTCGTCGGCGGCGTGGATCAGGGGCGCCGTCTCATACAGGCTCATGTGGCGCTGGGGAAAGAAGCCGTACGCGACGCAGTCGGGAAAGGCGTCGCGAAACGTGCGCGAGTCGGTGAAGCCGGGCAGCATCGTCGGCACGATCCTGGCGGCGGGATCGCTGGCGGCGATCCAGCGCTCGATGGCGTCCATCAGCGGTGAGCGCACCGGCGAGGCGTTGCCGATCACGCGCTCGGTGAACTCCAGGCGATAGCCGTCCTCGCCGAGCACCTCGCGGATGCGCGCGAGGGCATGCTCCTCGCCGAGCCCGGGCGGGACGCGGCAGTCGACGCGCAGCTCGGCGCTCGCCGGGATGACGTTGATCTTCTCCGAGCCAAAGATCCGCGTAGGCGCGAGCGTGACGCCGAGCAGCGGCTCGACGAGCATCGCCAGCCCAGGGTCGCGCGTGCGCAGGCGCTCGAGTGCCGATCCGCCGTCGTCCTCCGCGTCGGGCGCAACGCCGAGGCCCTCGAGCAGCGCGCGGGAACCCTCGGTGAGATCGAACCCCGGCTGGCGCTCGGCCATCCGCGCCAGCAGCGGCGCCATCTTCAGCAGCGCGTTGACGCCGATCCTGGGAATCGAGGCGTGGCCGGCGACGCCGTCGGTCGTCACGCGGAAGCGAAAGACGCCCTTCTCGGCGACGCAGACGCCGTAGTAGCGCTCGCCGTCGTAGGGGAAGTTCGCTCCGCCGCCCTCGTTGAGCAGGTAGTCGCAGCGCACCTTGTCGGGGTGGTGCTCGCAGATCCACATCGCGCCGAGCTCGCCGCCGACCTCCTCGTCGACGACGACGACGACGAGCAGGTCGCCCTGCGCGGGCCGCCAGCCCGAGCGCGCGAGCGACAGCGCCGCGACCACCTCCGCGGCGGTCTGGGACTTCATGTCCAGCGCGCCGCGGCCCCAGACGAAGCCGTCGGCGAGGTCGCCCGACCACGGGTCGTGGCTCCAGTCGGCGGGTGTCGCGAGCACGGTGTCGACGTGCGAGAGCAGGCAGAGCGTCGGCCCGTCGGCGGCGCCCCGCAGGCGCGCCACGAGGTTGGGCCGCTCGGGCTCGGCGGCGCGCAGGTCGACCTCGAAGCCGGCGTCGCGCAGGTCCGCCGCGAGCCCCTCCTGCAGCGCACGCTCGTTGCCGGGCGGGTTGACCGTGTTGCAGCGGATCAGCCGCCGGAGCAGCTCGGTCGCGTCCTGCTGGAGATCTGCCGTCACGATCGAACGCATGTTAGGGCGCGACGGAATCGGCTTCGCGGGTAGGCCCGTCGCATGGTCGCGCTCGCAAGCGTGCTGCTCGTCGCGCTCGTCTCGCTGCTCATCACCCGTGTGGCGACGATGGCGCTGACCTTGACGGGGCTCTCGCGCGAGGTCGCGCGCTTTCAGGCGCGCTCGGCGCTGTCGGGCGTCGGCTTCACGACGAGCGAGGCGGAGTCGGTCGTGACGCACCCGATTCGCCGCCGCATCGTCCTGCTGCTGATGCTCGTCGGCAGCGCCGGGATCGTGACCGTCATGGCGACGCTGCTGCTGTCCTTCGTCAACGCCGACCGCGAGCAGGCCTTGCTGCGGCTCGTCGTCCTCGCCGGCGGGCTTGCGGCGATCCTCTTCATCTCCAAGAGCCCCGTCGTCGACCGCTGGCTGTCGCGCATGATCGCCCGCGGGCTGACGCGCTGGACGGACCTGGACGTGCGCGACTACGAGCGGCTGCTGCACGTCGGGGGCGACTTCGCCGTCGTCGAGCTGGTGGTCCGGCCCGAGGACTGGATGGCGGGCTGCACGCTCGCCGAGCTCAACCTCCGCGACGAGGGCATCGCCGTGCTCGGAGTCCAGCGCCCGGACGGACGCTACGTCGGATCTCCGATCTGGGCGACGCGGATCGAGCCGCACGACACGGTCGTGGCGTACGACGACGCCGGCGGCGTGATCGCCGCGCGACTGGTGTGGATGCTGCGCGCCACCGGTCACGCCGCCGCCCTGCTCGACGGCGGCGTGCAGGGGCTCCAGCCAGTGGCGACGAAGGTCGTTCGCCCGATCGGCGTCCTGTGCCACCATCCAGGCGGCGTCCGCACCGGCCGCACCGACCTGTCGGAGGCCCGGCCAACCGTACTCGGCCACGATTGCCCCGAGCCGCTCGGCGTTGCCCGCGTTGACGTCGAGCAGCGCACCGGCCTCTGGCGGGGCTTCCTCCCATCCGGCCAGCGCCGGACCGAGGGA
>JAHWJE010000415.1 GCA_019348575.1 Actinomycetota bacterium
TCCGATCTCGGACGGAGCGGGCTGACCCGTCAGCCGCCGCGCCGCGCGAGCCGCCCCTGCGCGAGGCCGCCGACGTCGATCTCGTCGAGCGTGGCGACGACGATGTCGGCGTCCGCCTCGGCCAGCAGCGCCTCGTCGCCATGGCGCGCGACGCCGAGCGCCGCGAACGCCCCGGCCTTGGCGGCCTGCACGCCTGAGACGGCGTCCTCGACGACGAATGCCGCGGCCGGCTCGACGCCGAGCTCCTGCGCGGCGGTGAGGAAGATCTCCGGATGCGGCTTGCCGCGCTCGAAGTGGCGCCCCGAGATGTCGACGTCGAACGAGGCGAGCAGCGTGAGCCCCGGCTCGACCCAGCCGTACTCCAGGCCCTCCTGGGACGCGAACTCGTCGAGCCGGATCTGGCGCAGGAAGAGCCCGGCGTTCTTGGAGGACGACGCCGCCGCGATCGCGATCCCGGCGTCCTTGACGGCGAGCAGGAAGCGCAGCGCGTCCGGGTAGGCCGAGAACCGGCCGGCCTCGATCAGCTCGACGACCATCTCCTGCTTGCGCTCGGCGTAGGCGTCGACGCGGGTCTCGGGCTGCGGCACGCCGAAGTGCTCGAGCGCGGCCAGCGCGCCCTCCATCCGCGGCTTGCCGGAGAGGACCTGGTGGTAGACGTCGGGGGTGAACGCCTCGGGCGTCCAGCTCGTCTGATCGCGGATGTCGGCCCATTCGCTCTCCATCAGCTCCTGGAAGGTGTCGCGCCACGCGGCCTCGTGTGGCGAGTCGACGAGCACGCCGTCGACGTCGAAGATCGCCCCGCGAAATCCCATCAGTGGTTCTCCCCGTGAGTAGGTGCCCTGACGGGGTGCGTAGTTGCGGGGGCGAGCACTACTCGCTCCCTTGCGTGTCGCCCGCCTGGCCGACCGGCTCGCGCTCGCCGCGCGCTGTCGCGAGCGTGAACGTGCAGCGCTCGCCGGCGCCGAGCTCGCGCACGTCGTCTCCGATGCCGACCCTGATCGCCCGGCTGAAGCCGCCCGTGGTGACGACCGTCAGCTCGCCGTCGCGCAGCGTCACGCGGATCGGCGTGCCGCGCACCTGCATCGGGAACGTCAGCCCGTCGAGCCGGTCGATCAGCGTCGGCGCGAAGTAGAGCACGCCGTCGCGGATCTCGGCGCCCGTGTACGCGCGCTGCACGAGGTCCACCGTGCCGGCCATGACGCCGAGGTGGATGCCCTCCTTCGTCGTGCCGCCCTGCACGTCGCCGACGTCGCTCTCGAGCGCGACCAGAAAGCGCTTCCACGAGTGCTCGGGGTCGATGTGGGCGAGCACCCCGGCGTGGGCGATATAGCTCAGCGTCGAGCCGTGCGACGTGCGCGCGTCGTAGTACTCGATGTTGCGGCGGGCGCTGTCGGGCCCCCACTCGTAGCCCAGGCGCGAGAACAGCCGCTCGATCTCGTCGGCTGAGAAGAGGAAGAACAGCAGGACCGTGTCGGCCTGCTTGGCGAGCTTGTAGCGGTCGGGGTCGTCGCCCTCGGCGCGCAGGATCCGGTCCAGGCGCTGGATGTTGCCGTGCGCTGCGCGGTAGGCGTCCCAGTCGAGCTCCTCGAGCTCCTCGTAGCCCTCGAACTGGCTGATGATGCCGTCGCCGTGAAACGGCACGTACATCTTCTCGCTCATGTCCTGCCAGCGCGCGATCTCCTCGTCGGTGAGGCCGAGCTTCGCGCGCAGCGTGTCGCGGCGGCGCTCGGTCAGCAGGCCGAGCACGACCTGGGCCTGCTCGCAGATCCAGGCGACCATGACGTTCGTGTAGGCGTTGTTGCGCAGCCCGCTCTCCGCGGCGCCCGGATACTTCTCGTGAAACTCGTCGGGGCCCATCACGCCGTGGATCTCGTAGCGGTCGCGCTCGGCGTCGTACTGCGCGATCGAAGCCCAGAAGCGCGCGATCTCGAGCATCATCTCGGCGCCGTGGTCGCGCAGGAAGCCGAGGTCGTCGGTGGCCTGGTGGTAGTGCCAGACGTTGTAGAAGATCGCCGCGTTGACGTGGCGCTGGCGGTGGCTGAGGTCGGGGTCCCACTGGCCCGAGAGCGGGTTGAGGTGGACGACCTGCGTCTCCTCGCTGCCGTCGCTGCCGCTCTGCCAGGGGAACATCGCGCCGACGTAGCCGGCCTCGCGGGTTGCGAAGGAGTGGGTGACGGCGTGCCCGTCGGCGGAGCTCTCCGGCTCGACGCCGAGGTGGTCCCCGACGGCGTCGCCGGCCACCTCGACGGCCACCGCACGCGCCAGATCGACCGCGGCGGCGCACAGCGCATCGGGCTCGCCCGGCAGCGACCCGGCCGGCGCCT
>JAHWJE010000416.1 GCA_019348575.1 Actinomycetota bacterium
TCTGGACGGCGTCCATCGACAGCGCGCGGATCGCGTCGATGCAGAGCTGGTCGGTCTCGGAAGTCATGGCTGAAGTATCAACATCCTCCGCTCGCGCTGTGGTTTGGAGAGATCGCGCGCGGTTGCGCCAGCTCTCGAACGGAGCTGACAGGGCCGCCGGTAAACGTCTCCCCAAGGGGTTGCCCAGCGACCGCCGCCTGCATGTGTCGGTTCTGGCCGAGCGTCGTGCACGTATCCGACGCGCTGTGCGCGCGGCGACGTCGTGCGGCGCGTCTGGCTGGCGGCTCGCCGGACGCGCTGTGTCGAAGCATCGTTGCCTGGCGACGGAGATTCGACACACCCCCGCCGGGACGCCGCGGCGCGGCGCTGGACGGCAAGCCGACAACCGCTACCACGCTGGAGGGGGTGGCACAGGGTCCTCACGCGCCGCGCTCGCGGTCGCCGGTCGGGCGCGCGGCGCGCTGCTCGTAGGCGCGGCGCGCCTCGAGGTCCGGGCGCGCGAGCACGCGATCGAGCGCCAGCAGGCGGCCGAAGGCATCGCGCAGGACCGTCGGAACGGCTGCCCCGGCCTTCGCGAGCGGCCCGATCCGGCGGGGGACGTAGACCTCGAAGCGCGGACGGCGCAGCGCGTCGACGATCGCGTCGGCGACCATCGGGGGCTCGACGTGGCCGACGAAGCGCGCCGGCGGCAGGCCGGCGCCGAGCTCGGTGTTCACGACGCCCGGCATGACGCACGTGATCTCGATCCCCGTGCCGCGCAGCTCCGTGCGCACCGCCTCGCTGACGCCGACGACGAAGTGCTTCGTGCCCGAGTACGTCGCGCCGCCGGCGAAGCCGACGCGTCCCGCCGTCGACGCGATGTTGACGATGTGGCCGCCCCCGCGCGGCAGCATGCGCCTGAGCGCCTCCTTCATCCCGTGCAGCACGCCGTGGACGTTGATGTCCACCTGGCGCCGGGCGACGGAGTCCTGCTCGGCGACGAACGGCGCGAGCGGCATGATCCCGGCGTTGTTGACGAACACGTCGACGCAGCCGAGCTGCTCTTCCGTCGCATCGACGAAGCGGGCGACCGACGCCCGATCGCAGACGTCGAGCTCGACCGCGATCGTGCCCTGGCCGAGCTCCGCGGCGGTCTGCTGCGCCACGGGCAGGTCGACGTCGCCGATCGACACCTTCATCCCCGCGCGGACGCAGGCCTGTGCCGTGGCGCGGCCGATGCCGCGAGCGGCGCCGGTGATCGCGACGACGCGGCCGTCGAGCGCACGAGGAGCGCGAGCCATGGGCAGCGAGGCTACCGCGCGCCGGCCGGGCAGCCCGAGGTTCAGGGCAACGTCGCGGCGGGAGCGGGATCGAGCCGACGCGCGGATCGATGCGGCGCACCCGTTGCGGTCGACTGCGCGGTCGCAGCCGTGTCGGCAGGACGGCGCGCCGCGCCGGCGGAATCGGCCTTTGGCTTGCGCAGCGGGGCCTCCTGCAGCGCGCGGGCACGGCGGGCATCAGCCGCACGGCGCTGGGCCGCGCGGCCGGGGGCCTTCGCGGCGGCGCCGCGCGCGCGGGAGTCCGGGCCGCCGCGACTCGCGGCGACCGGCTTCCTACCGGCCGCGCCGCGCTTCTTCGCGGCGGCACGATCGGCCTGGCGGGCCCGCGCGGTCACCGAGTTGCCGCGCGCAGCGCCCGGCGACCGACGCGCGGAGCGCTGCTTCGCGCACTCGGCGGCGGTGGCCGAGGAGGAGGAGGACGCTGCGGAAGGCCGCGAGCCGGCGCGGGCCGCGCTCGCCGGGCCTGTCGGCGCGATGACCGCCGGTGTGGCGGCCGGCGCCTGCGCCTGTCCGGGTGCCGGGCTTCGCTGCGTCTGCGCGGGTGCCGGAGCGCGGCGCGACTCGGCGACCTCGTCGACGACGGCGTACCCGCCGCCACCGGCGCTCCCGGCGACCACGAGCACGGCGAGCGCCTTCAGCCCCGTCGCCTTCGCGCCGACGGCAAGGCCCCCGGCGACCGCGCCGCCGCCCGCGAGCGCGCCGACGCCGGCGGCCGCCGACGCGGAGCTCGCGGTGAAGGCCGAGGCCAGCGTGCTGCTCTTCAGCGCGAGCGTGGGCGCGACCGGCAGCAGAACCGCCATCCCGGCGCGCTGGCGGCGCACCTCGGCCTCGAACATCCGGCAGCCCTCGCAGGACTCGACGTGGCGGCGCAGCTCGCGCCGCCTAAGCGCTCCGCCGCGCAGCACCGACAGCTGCTCGCGGATCTCCCCGCAGGACGCGTCGCGTGCCTGGCGGCGGATCATGAGCGACTCACGGGCCTGGAAGACCAGCGCCTTGACCT
>JAHWJE010000417.1 GCA_019348575.1 Actinomycetota bacterium
CACAAACGTTGCACCCGAAACCTCGGGCGCCGATCACCGCCAGGCGGCGTCCTCGGGTCTCGATGTGGCAGGGCCACACCTTCGATCCTGCGTCCTTGCCTGGCGGCGCCGGCATCCCGGGGTTTCGGGCACAACGTTCCTGGGCGACCCACTAGTCGGCCGGATCCTGGGGCGTCTCGAACACGCCGCCGTCGATCAGCTCGATGCGGTAGCCGTCGGGGTCGGCGACGAACGCGATCAGCGGCAGGTCCTCGCGACCGCCCGGGTGATACGGCGGCTTCTCGGGCTGCACCCCGAGCGGCTCGAGGTCGCGCAGCACCGCCTCGACGTCGTCGACGGCGAGCGCCATGTGGTTGTAGCCCGTGCCGAGCTCGTAGGGCTCGTCGCGGCCGCGGTTGACGGTGAGCTCGAGAACGTCGCCGTCGCCGGGCAGCCCCATGTAGAGGTTGTATGCCGACTCGAAGTTCAGCCGGCCGCGCGGCTCGAAGCCGAGCGCGCCGTAGAACTCGAGCGACGCCTCGGGGTCGCGGACGCGAAGGCACGTGTGGACGTAGCGACTGGCCATCGTCGGGCTCCTTGTGTTCAGCTTGTCTGCTGGTCTGCGACGCGGGGCCGTCGGAATACCCGAGCGATGGCTGCGGCGAAACGAATGGCGCGCGCGCCGTCGCGCGCCGTCGCGCTGCTCCTGCCCTTGCAAGACGGCGTGCGTGCGGGACGATGTGGCGCGACTCCCGCTAGGTTCTCGCCCCATGTCGGCCTCCGAGCGACACATCCGCGCACGTCACCTGCCCGCCGCCCGCAGCCGCCAGCAGAGCCGGCCGGTCGCGCCCCCCGCGGGCTCCGCCGACCGCCCGCCGGACGCCCGCAACATCATCGAGTTTCGCAACGTCTGCATGCACTACCCGGCCGGCGACATCGGCCTCGACGGCGCGACGTTCGACGTTCGCCGCGGCGAGTTTCTCTTCATCGTCGGGTCCACCGGCTCCGGCAAGTCGACGATCATGCGGCTGCTGATCAAGGAGCGCGAGCCGACGTCGGGGTCGATCCGCGTCGCGGGTCGCAACCTGCGCGAGATCGAGCACGCCAAGGTGCCGTACTACCGCCGCAACATCGGTGTCGTCTTCCAGGACTTCAAGCTGCTGCCGAACCGCACCGTGTACGACAACGTCGCCTATGCGCTGTCGGCGACCGGCGCGCGCCGCAAGGAGATCCGCGCCAAGGTGCCCGACGTCCTGCGCCTGACGGGCCTCGCGACGAAGCTGCACAACTACCCCGACCAGCTGTCGGGCGGCGAGCAGCAGCGCGTCGCGGTCGCCCGCGCGTTCGTCAACCATCCGCCGCTCCTGCTCGCCGACGAGCCGACCGGCAACCTCGACCCCCACACGTCACTGGGGATCATGCAGCTGCTGTACAGGATCTACCGCGCCGGCACGACGGTGCTCGTCGCCACGCACGACTCGCACATGGTCGACCGGATGCGCCGCCGCGTCATCGAGCTGCAGGGCGGGCGGATCATCCGCGACGAGGCCAGCGGCATGTACGCGCAGGGCGAGCAGTCGACCGACGAGTTCAGCGACATGCTCGATCGTGCCTACGGCCAGCTCGGGCGCGACCAGCCGACCGACGACTTCATGACTCCTCAGCCGCACGCGCCGGCCCACCGTTCCACCGAGCAGCATCTGTGGATCGCCGGGGGCGGCCTGTCGACCCCCGAGCCGCCCGCCGGCGGCGGCGGTTTCCGGAACTACCCGTGAACTTCCCGTTCTTCCTGCGCGAGGTCACGCGCTCGCTGCGCCGCGACGCCGGCCCGCCGTTCGCGGCGATGGCCTCGGTGCTCGTCACGATGCTCGTGCTGGGGGTCTTCATCCCGATCGTGCAGGCAACCAACGGTGCTGCCAACGAGGTGCGAGGCAAGGTCCTGGTCGATGTCTTCCTGAAGACGTCGGCTACGGACAACGCCGTCGAAGCCGTCCTGGTGAGCTTGGAGGTGAACGATCCAGTCGGGGGTAGTCGTCGCGGCGAAGTCCGGCCGCCACTGCGCCAGTGGCTCGTAGATGACGGTCCTGTCGAGCGCGTGGACGTCGAACTGCGGCGGCTGGAAATTGTGGTCAAGGAGGAACCGGAGCACCAACCGCGGCGTCAGGCGGCGACCGCCAGCCGACGGATCCGGCGCTCGAGCTTGAGGCCGTCGTCCACCTGCTCTGGGCGTAGACCGGGGTAGAGGACGACGATCTCGGCCACGTCGAGACCACGGTCCTCGTGAAGCGCATACAGGGCGGCAGTGGGAGTCCGGGTGTGGCGGATGATGGGCTCG
>JAHWJE010000418.1 GCA_019348575.1 Actinomycetota bacterium
CTTCCAGACGCTCGCGGGCGTCTGGCCGATCGGCGAGGAGCGGCTGACGGGCTACGTGGAGAAGGCGCTGCGCGAGGCCAAGCGCAACACGAACTGGATCGACCAGAACCACGACTGGGAGGAGCGCGTCAAGCGCTTCGCGGCCGCGCTGCTGACGCACGAGCCGTTTCTCGAGTCCTTCGAGCCGTTCGTCGAAGAGGTTGCCGCGGCGGGCGAGCGCTCGGCGCTGGGCCAGCTGCTGCTGAAGCTGACGGTCCCCGGCGTGCCCGACGTCTACCAGGGCGACGAGCTGATCGACCTGTCGCTGGTCGATCCGGACAACCGCCGGCCGGTCGACTGGGACGCGCGGCGCGCGGCCCTCGCGGCGTTGAAGGACGGCGCGCAGCCGACCCGCGAGACGATGAAGCTGCACGTGATCTCGCGCGCGCTGGAGCTGCGCGCGCGGCGCGCGGAGTGCTTCGGCCCGGGCGGCGCCTACACGCCGATCGACGCCGGACCGGAGGTCTGCGCGTTCGTCCGGGGCGACGCCGAGGTGATCGTCGTGGTCGCGCTGTACGGCTCGACCGCGGCCGCGGCGCTCGACGCGCCCGCCGGCCGCTACCGCGACGTGCTCAGCGGCCGCGAGCACGAGCTCGACCGGCCCGTGCCGGTCGACGCGCTCGTCGAGCCGCACGGCCTCGCGCTGCTCGAGCGCGTCTGACGCCCCTCGCGCAGCCGCACGCCACGACGCTGCTCGAGCGCGCCTGACGACGCCTCGGCGCGGCGGCGGCCATAGACTCCGCGCCGTGAAGATCAGAGCCCAGCTCGCGATCGCCGCGGTGCTCGTCGCCGCGGTGCTGGCGCCGACCGCCGCCGGCAGCCCTGCCGGGGACCTCAGCTCCGTGCTGCGCGACTACTCGCGCGACGAGAAGATCACGCCGTGTCGCTTCACGCAGGGCCAGCTCGAGTCCGCGCGCAGCCAGATCTCCGAGGACATCGAGATCTACGCCAAGGGCGTGCGCGGCGCGATCAGGCGCGAGGTCAAGCGCTGGAAGAACGGCGGCTGCAAGGGCCGGGGGGCTGCCGCGAACAAGCTGCGGATCGTCGCGATCGACGCCGCGGGCGGGCCGCGCAAGGAGTCGGTGACGATCAGGAACACCGGCCGCAGGACCGTCAGGCTGCGCGGCTTCGCGCTGCGCGACGCCGCCGATCACACGCTGAAGTTCCGCTCCACGAAGCTCGCGCCCGGCCGCCGCCTGAAGGTCGTCACGGGCTGTCGCAAGGGGCACAGGAGCGCGTTCCGGCGCGGCTCGCGCTACTACGCCTGCCGGAAGAACGAGGTCTGGGACGACGCCGGCGACGTCGTCGAGCTGCTCGGCCGCGGCGGCGGGCTGCTCGCGAAGAAGACGTACTGACGCTCGCATGAGCGTCGTCAAGATCAACGCGATCACCGTTCCGCGCGAGCGCTTCGAGGAGTTCGAGCAGCGCTTCGCCTCGCGCGCCGGCCGCGTCTCGAGCGCGGAGGGCTTCGAGGCCTTCGAGCTGCTGCGCCCCAACGACGACCGCGAGGTCTGCCTCGTCGTCACGCGCTGGCGCTCGGAGGAGGACTTCAAGGCATGGGTGTCGGGCCCGGACTTCGCCGCCGGTCATGCCCAGCACCGCAGCGGCGGGCCGGTCGGAACGGCGAGCGAGCTGTGGTCGTTCGACGTGCTCGAGCGCGAGGGACCGCCGGCCGGCGAGTGAGCGCGGGCGCGGGCGGTGCTCGCCCCTCAGGCGCTGTGCACCGCGCCCGCCGTCAGGAGCGGTCGCCGCTCGGCTGCGGTCGGCACGCCCCGATCGGTGATGTCACCGTAGGTGTAGGCGAGGTGGTTGGAGCGCCTGCGGCGGGCGACATCGTCCTCGAATGCGCGGCGCGTGCCGTGGAAGCGGAAGCTCAGCAACTCGACCGTCAGGCCGCGGTCGGCCCAGTGGCAGTCGACCTTGTCGCCGGCGCGGTCGATGTTCGTGCGAGGGCGCGGCAGGTGGTGGCGCGCGAGCAGCTCGAGGAAGCCGTCCTCGAGGTCGCTGAGGGTGACGTCCGAGCCGAGCGCGCGCCGCAGCTTCGCGGCGCCTTTCTTCGTGGGGTTGCGGCCGATGCATCGCTCGACGCCGGCGGGGCTCGTGCCGTACCGGATCCACGCCTCGTGGGCGGCGCGCGTCAACTCGGCGAGCGGCAGCCGCGGCGCGAGGTCGAGCAGCACGCGTTCGGCGGCGGTGAACGGGATACCGTGGAACTTCATCGTGTCGCCCGGCGCGTGCACCTGCGCGCGGTGCACCACGATCCGGTTCTGCCTG
>JAHWJE010000419.1 GCA_019348575.1 Actinomycetota bacterium
GACGCCGCCGTCCTCGCCGAGGTGCTCCGCCTCGGTCCCGTGATCGCCGTCGGCTACTCCATGGGAGGGGCGTTGGCCCAGCTCCTCTGGCGCCGCCACCCGGGGTCGGTCGCCGGCCTGGTGCTGTGCGCCACCAGCCGGGTCTTCGCCGAGGAGGCGGGCGAGCGGCGCTACTTCTCGGTGCTGGGCACCCTGGCGCTCGTGTCGCGCGTGGCGCCGGCGCCAGTGCGCCGATGGGCGGTGGGCCGGCTCGACCGGCGACCCCGCGACCCCTGCTCCCTCGACGCCTGGCTGGCCGAGGAGATGCACCGCAACGACTGGACGGCGGTGCTCGAGGCCGGAGGGGCGCTGGGCCGGTTCGACTCGCGCCCGTGGGCCGGCGAGATCGACGTCCCCACCTCGGTGGTGGTGACCACGGACGACCGCTCGGTGCTCCCCCGCCGCCAGCTCGCCCTGGCCGAGTCGATCCCCGGGGCGACGGTGCACCGTGTCGACGGTGGCCACCACTCGTGCGTCGTCGACCCCGACCGGTTCGTGCCCGTGCTGGTCGAGGCGTGCCGGGCGGTCGCCGAGCCCCGCCGGGCCCCTGCCCCGGGCTGACCTCGGCAGGGCCCCCGACTCCTCGCCTGAGGAGGAGGCCTAGGACGAGTCGGCGTTGCGCACCGCGGCCATGAGGAGCAGGCCGCCGTCGATCACCATCGACGAGCCGGTCACGTAGGAGGCCTCGGGAGAGGCGAGGAAGGCGACGGCGGCGGCGATCTCCCGGGCGTCGAGGCGCCCGCCGAGGCGCTCCGCCAACCGGGCGGGGGAGGCGAAGGCCCACTCCATGGGGACCTGCTGGTCGAGCAGCATGCCGATCAGCAGCGCCAGCGGGTCACGGGCGAGCAGCCCGTCGGCATCGGGATCACCGGTGATGTAGAAGGTGTCGCCGGCCATGGCCAGAAGGTACCGCCGCCCGGCCGACGCTGCTGCTGCTGGCCTACGCCGTCCGCGGGTCGATGGTCTCGGGGTCGATCCCGTAACGCCGGATGGCGTCGGTCACCGCTTCCTCCTTGACCTGGCCCTCGGCGGCCAGGGCGGCCAGGGCGTACAAGCCCATGGCGGCCAGGAGGGGCACCGGCGCCATCACCTCGTAGAGGAGACCGGCGGCGACCAGACCTCCCACCAATCCGTACATCCCCCGCTGGCGCAGGCCGCTTCCTGACGACCCGGCGGAGCGCTGCCAGCGGCCGAGCACGGCGCCGGCCTCCTCCTCCACCCCATCGGCCAGCGCTTCCCCCACGCCGACGACGAGGGCGACAACCACGAGCACCAGGATCGAGTCGCCTCCAATGAGGGCGGCGAGGCCGAGGAAGCCGACGGTGAAGGCTCTCAGCGTGGCCGCCGTGCCCAGCACCGTCCGGCGGTCGCTGTCGCCCACCAGCGCCGGGCTCACCACGGCGACGACGGCCCAGGGCAGGTGTTGAGCGGCGAACACGGCGGCCACCGCCAACGGGTTGCGGGTCGCCCCGGCGGCGAGGAGGGGCAGGGTGGTGGCGACCAGCCCGTCGCCCACGCCGCTCAGCAGGGCGGAGCGCTGCAGCCGTTGCCCGTCCCCGCTCACGGGCGCAAACGTAGGCGCACAGCGAGCTCCGCTCGCGGAACGGCGCAGCCTCGCTGCGCTCGCCGGAAAAGCACGGTGCCGGCTTCGCCGGCGCTCCTCCGCTCCGTCCGACCAAGCCAGCTGGCGCCGGCGGATTATCGCCGGGGCAACGCTGCGCAGTCCGCCAGGCGGAGCAGCAACGAGGACTGGTCCAGCTCCGTGCGAACGGGCGCCGGCGGATTATCGCCGACGCGATGAGAGAGTATGGCGATGGAGTTCGTTCGTTTCCCTGGGCGGGGCCGGCAGTACCGGGTCGCCAGCCGGGTGCGCTTCGGTGACACCGACCCCGCCGGCCGCCTGCGGCTCGACGCCCTGGCCCGGTTGGTCCAGGACATCGGCAATGACGACCTGGCCGACGCCGGCCTCGACGCGGCGTCACCGTGGGTCACCCGACGCACCGAGGTGCGGGTGGCGGGCGCCTGGCCCCGGCTGGGTGAGCCGCTCGAGGTGACCACCTTCTGCAGTGGCCTGGGGCGGCGCTGGGGTGAGCGCCGCACCTCGGTGCGCTCGGCCCAGGGGGCAGCCGAGGTGTCGGCGGTGTGGATCTTCGTCGGCGCTGACGGCAAGCCGGCCCGGCTGCCGGGCGAGTTCCTCACCGTCTACGAGGAGTCGGCTGCCGGCCGCCGGCCGTCCACCCGCCTGCACCACCCGCCCCCGCCGCCGGAGGCCAC
>JAHWJE010000041.1 GCA_019348575.1 Actinomycetota bacterium
TTGGCGCGGCGCCGCTTGAGCGTCGAGCGCCCGGCCTTCGTCTGCATCCGTTGGCGGAAGCCGTGGGTGCGCGCGCGCTTGCGCTTCTTGGGCTGGTAGGTGCGCTTCATGACGGGTCGCTCGCCGGGATCCAGCGAGGCGCCGATGCTAGCGCACCCGTCGCGCCTCCAGCCGCCCTGCCGGGTTTTTCCCGCGACGAGCGGGCTCTGCTCTCTACCTGTCCAGAGCGCCGGCGGGCCACTGGTATATTCGCCGCCGCCCCTGCTGCCGGCGGGGGTTCCTCGCCCGGTCGTCGCACCCCCTCCGAAGGAGTCGATCACGCCTGCCGTGCCCCCGCAGCTCGCCCGCGACTGGGCGCTGATCCGCTCCCAGCTGCGCGAGGCGGTGCCCGATTCCACGTTCGAGATCTGGCTCGCGCCGCTCAGCCCGCGCGCGGTCGTCGGCGACACGCTCGTCCTCGCGGCGCCCGACGAGATCCGCAGCTGGATCACGAACCGGTTCGCGCACGTCCTGCAGAGCTGTGCCGCCAGCGTGCTCGGCCCGCAGACCGCGGTCGACGTCGTCGCGCCCGACGCCACCCTCGACGAGCGCGCGACCGCGACCGCACCGGCGCCGCTCGCGCGCGACGAGCAATCCGAGCTGCACCCCAAGTTCACCTTCGACCAGTTCGTCATCGGCGACTCCAACCGCTTCGCGCACGCTGCCGCGCTCGCGGTCGCAGAGCTGCCCGGCCAGGCCTACAACCCGTTCTTCCTCTACGGCCCCCCGGGGCTGGGCAAGACGCACCTGCTGCACGCGATCGGCAACTACGTCCGCGCGCACGGCGGCGGCCTGCGCGTGCGCTCGACGACCGCCGAGCGCTTCACGAACGCCTTCGTCGCCGCCGTCCAGACGAAGGGCACCGAGGACTTCAAGGCGCGCTTTCGCGACACCGACGTCCTGCTGATCGACGACGTCCAGTTCCTGGAGCGCAAGGTGAAGACCGAGGAGGAGTTCTTCCACACCTTCAACGCCCTGCACGAGACCGGCAGCCAGCTCGTCCTCACCTGCGACCGATTGCCCGCCGACATGGTCGCGCTCGAGGAGCGCCTGCTCGAGCGCTTTCGGGCGGGCCTCGTCGCCGAGCTGCACCCGCCCGACTTCCCAACGCGCCTGGCGATCCTGCGCAAGCGCGTGCACCACGACGCGATCCAACTCGCCGACGAGGGCGCGCTGCACGCGATCGCGCACCGCATCACCGCCAACGCGCGTGCGCTGGAGGGAGCGCTGATCCGCGTCGTGGCCTTCCATTCGCTGACACGGCGGCCGATCGACGCGGCGCTCGCCGACGAGGTGCTCGCCACCCTCTATCCCGCGCCGAAGGCCCTCGGCCCCCGCGAGGCCCCGACGATCGAACGCGTCCAGCAGCTCGTCGCCGACGCCTTCGACGTCACCCGCGACGAGCTGCTGTCCGCCGCGCGCAGCAGCCGCATCGCCTGGCCGCGTCAGGTCGCGATGTACCTCGCGCGCCGCCACACCGACGCGAGCCTCCCCGCGATCGGCGAGCGCTTCGGCGGCCGCAACCACACGACGGTCATCTACGCCTGCCGCAAGGCGGCCGAGCGTCTCACCGCCGACCCGGCTGCACAGGCGCTCGTGCAGGATCTCGAGCGCCGCCTGGCCGGGCCCGCTGATGACCGCGCGGGTTGACAGACTCTGCACAGCTCGGCGGCCGCCGGTTTGCCTGTCGCGCCCGCGCCTTGCGCGGTTCCCCTACGTTCTCCACATCTCCACACGCCCTATGACTCCCATTCGCTCTTCATGAGGTCCTCGTCGTGAAGTTCTCGACCTCCTGCGCCGAGCTGCTCGGACAGCTCGGCGTGGTCTCCCGCGTCGCCTCGACGCGCAGCGCCGTGCAGGCGCTCTCCGGCGTGCAGCTCAGCGCGACCTCGACCGGCGCCGAGCTGCGCGCGACCGACATGGAGGTCGGCCTGCGCGTTCCCCTGACGGCCGACGTCGAGCGCGAAGGCGCGGTCGTGCTGCCGGCGCGGCTCATGCTCGAGGTCGCGCGATCGCTGCCCGGCAAGGACGCGAGCTTGGAGCTGCGGCCCGCCGAGCAGGACGTCGAGGTCATCTCCGGCTCGGCGACGTTCCACATCCGCACGCTGCGCGCCGAGGACTTCCCGCCGCTGCCCGAGCCGGGCGGCGAGAACGTCGTCGAGGTGCCGGCGCAGGCCTTCGTCGACACGATCAACCGGGTCGCGCGCTCGGCCTCGCGCGACGAGACGCGGCCGATCCTGACCGGCATCCTCGTCTCGGCCGCCGGCGACGAGCTGCGCATGGTCGCGACGGACTCCTACCGGCTGAGCGTCAAGGAGACGCGCCTGGAGGCGCCGCTGGAGGGTGGCTTCGAGGCCAACGTCCCGGCCCGCGCGCTGCAGGAGCTGGCGCGCCTCGCGCAGGCGGCGGGCGGGAACGAGGGCGACAGCCTGACGGTGTCGGTGCGCTCCAACCAGATCGTCTTCGAGATCGACGGCGACGTGCTGTCCTCGCGCCTGATCGATGGTCAATTCCCGAACTACCGCCAGCTGCTGCCCGAGGCCTACGAGCACGAGCTGACGCTGGGCTCCGCCGAGCTGACGGAGGTCGTGCGCCGCATCAGCCTGATGGCGCAGAAGAACGCCCCGCTGCGCCTGGCCTTCAGAGAGGGTGAGCTGACGGTGTCGGCGCAGACACCCGACGTCGGCGAGGCCAGCGAGACGATGCCGGTCCCGTTCGCCGGCGAGGCGTTCGAGATCGGCTTCAACCCGGAGTTCCTGCGCGACGGCCTCGAGAGCGCCGCCGGCGGCGACCTCGTGCTCAAGCTCATCAGCCCGCTGCGCCCGGGACTCATCGAGTCCGCCGACGGCAGCGGCTTCCTGTACCTGATCATGCCGATCAGGCTGAACGTCTAATGGCGCTGCGCGATGCTCGCGACCCGTCTGCGGCTGCGGAACTTTCGTAGCTACGAGCGCGCCGACGTCGAGCTGGGCGCCGGCCTGACGGTCGTCCACGGGCGCAACGGCGCGGGCAAGACGAACCTCCTCGAAGCGCTGTACTTCGGCTGCACCGGCCGTTCGTGCCGCACGACGAACGAGCGCGAGGTCGTGCGCTTCGATGCCGCGACCGCGCGCGTCGAGGTCGACCTGCTCGATCGGGAGGGGCGCGGGCATGCGCTGGCGGTCGGCTTCAGCCCTGGCGAGGCGAAGCGCCTGCAGGCCGACGGCGCGCTCGTCGAGCGGCTCGTCGACGTCGAGATGCGCCCGCTCGTCTGCGTCTTCATGCCCGACCGGCTGGAGCTCGTCAAGGGTCCGCCGGCCCTGCGGCGCTCGCACATCGACCACGTCGTCGCCGCCAGCCGGCCCGCCCGCGCCGAGACGCGCCGCGCATACGGGCGCGCGCTTGCCCAGCGCAACGCGCTGCTCGCCGCGATCCGCAACGGCCGCGCGTCGCGCGACTCGCTGCGAGCCTGGGATGGCGAGCTCGCCCGCCATGGGATCGCGCTGCGCGACGATCGCGCCGCCGCCGTCGAACTGCTCGCGCCGCGCTTCAGCGCGCTCGCCGAGGCGCTCGGCCTCGGCGAGGCGGCAGAGCTGCGCTACCGGCCGCGCACGAAGGCAGCGCACGCGGCCGAGCTGGCCGCGGAGCTCGCGGAGCGCGTCGAATCCGACCTCGAGCGCGGCTTCACCGGCCATGGGCCGCACCGCGACGACGTCGCGCTGCTGCGGTTCGGGCGCGAACTACGCGCCTACGGGTCACAGGGCGAGCAGCGCCTCGCCCTGCTCGCCCTGCTGCTGGCAGAGCGCGAGGCCCTCGCGCGGGTGCGCGACACGCTGCCGCTGATGCTGCTCGACGACGTCATGAGCGAGCTCGACCCCGACCGGCGCGCGATGCTCGCCGACCTGCTGGGCGGCACGGGCCAGAGCGTCATCACGACGACCGACCTCGCGCACGTGCCGGGTGCCGAGGGCGCGAGCGTCACGCGGCTGGCGGTCGCCGCCGGGGCGATCCTGCGCGACGCGGCGGCGGCCGCGTGAGGCGCCGCGCTCCGCGCCCGATCGGCGGCGCCGTCGAGGCGCTCGCGCAGCGCCTGGCGCCCGCGAGCCTCCTCGCCGACGTGCAGCGCATCTGGGAGGCGGCGGCGGGTTCCGGCATCGCACGCGAGGCCAGCCCGCTCTCCGAGCGCGACGGAACCGTGACCGTGTTGTGCTCGTCGGCGGTCTGGATGCAGGAGATCGAGCTGCTCGGGCCGGTGCTCGTCGACGCGCTCAACGAGGCGCGCGGATCCGAGCGCGTGCAGGCGGTGCGCTGCGTGGCGACGGCGGGCCGCAACGGCCGCCGCTGAGGGGCCGTCGCCGGCGTCGGAGGGCCTGCGCCGGCGCCCGCGCGCGTCCTGCCGGCGGTGCCGGAGCGGCTGGGCGCCGCCCCCGCCTCGCCGCCCGCCCGCCGCGCTTCTTTCGCTGCAGTTTGCAGGTATTTTGGAACACCCGGCGGCGGCGATTGTGATGCGCTTGTGCTACCCTTATGGCACCGAGTCGCACCGGCCCCGGCCCGTCCTCAGATGACGCGGACCCGGGGCTTCTTCACGTACGGAGGACAAGTGTCGAAGGACGACAACAAGCTCGACGGCAAGACCGGCGCGAGCTCATATGACGCGCAGGACATCACGGTCCTCGAGGGTCTCGAGGCCGTCCGCAGACGACCCGGGATGTACATCGGGTCAACCGGGGTGCGCGGCCTGCACCACCTCGTCTACGAGGTCGTCGACAACTCCGTCGACGAGGCGCTCGCGGGCCACTGCACGCGCGTCGACGTCACGATCCACCCCGACAACTCGGTGACGGTCGTCGACGACGGCCGCGGCATCCCGGTGGCGACGATGGCCAAGGAGAAGCTTCCCGCCGTCCAGGTCGTCCTGACGGTGCTCCACGCCGGCGGCAAGTTCGGCGACGGCGGCGGCTACAAGGTCTCCGGCGGGCTGCACGGCGTCGGCGTCTCGGTCGTCAACGCGCTCTCGGAGCTGCTGGAGATCGAGATCCGCCGCGACGGCCACGTCTGGCGCCAGACCTACGAGCGCGGGGCGCCGCAGGGCCCGCTCGTCAAGGGCGAGGCGACCGCAGCGACCGGCACGACGATCACCTTCCGCCCCGACGCCGACATCTTCGAGACGACGACGCTGGACTTCTCCGTCCTCGAGCAGCGCCTGCGCGAGACGGCCTTCCTGACGCGCGGCCTGAGGATCTCGATCACCGACGAGCGCGGCGAGGGCGGGTCGGCGTCGTTTCAGTACGACGGCGGCATCGAGGACTTCGTGCGCTACCTCAACAAGAACAAGGAGGCGATCGGCCGCAAGGTCGTCTTCTTCGAGGGCGAGAGCAAAGAGGGCGCCGTCGAGATCGCGATGCAGTGGAACACGACCTATCAGGAGTCGGTGTTCTCCTTCGCCAACAACATCAACACGCACGAGGGCGGCTCGCACCTGACGGGCTTCCGCTCGGCGCTGACGACCGTCCTGAACCGCTATGCGCGCTCGCGCGGGCTCCTGAAGGAGAAGGACGACGCCCTCACCGGCGAGGACGTGCGCGAGGGCCTGACGGCGATCGTCTCGGCGAAGCTCGCCGATCCGCAGTTCGAGGGGCAGACGAAGACGAAGCTCGGCAACCCCGGGATGGAGGGATTCGTGCGCTCGGTCGTGTACGAGCGCCTGAACGAGTTCCTCGAGGAGAACCCCGCCGAGGGCAACGCGATCATCCGCAAGGCGGTGTCGGCGGCCCAGGCGCGGGCCGCCGCGCGCAAGGCGCGCGACCTGACGCGGCGCAAGTCGGCGCTGGAGAACTCGACGCTGCCCGGCAAGCTCGCCGACTGCTCGGTGAAGGACCCGTCGCTCGCCGAGCTGTTCATCGTCGAGGGCGACTCCGCCGGCGGCTCCGCGAAGCAGGGCCGCGACCGCAACACGCAGGCCGTGCTGCCGCTGCGCGGCAAGATCCTCAACGTCGAGAAGAGCCGGATCGACAAGGTCCTCAAGAACACCGAGATCCAGGCGCTCATCACGGCGATCGGCACCGGCGTGCGCGACGAGTTCAACATCGACAACGCGCGCTACCACAAGATCATCCTGATGACCGACGCCGACGTCGACGGCGCGCACATCCGCACGCTCGCGCTGACGCTGCTGTTTCGCGAGATGCCCCAGCTCTTCGAGCAGGGCTACGTGTACATCGCGAAGCCGCCGCTCTACAAGCTCAAGCAGGGCTCCAGCGAGCGCTACGTGGAGAAGGACTCCGAGCTCGAGCAGATCCTGCTGTCGGACAAGTTCGAGAAGATGCTCGTCTTCGATCGCGACG
Source organism: Actinomycetota bacterium (assembly GCA_019348575.1). The sequence continues at coordinate 6,363 of JAHWJE010000041.1, forward strand.
CGACGCAGTTCAAGCTCACCGAGCCGCGCTGGCAGCGCTTCGGGCGCCTGCTCAAGCAGTACGAGGGCTGGGCATCGACGCTGCGCGCGGAGTACACGAACGACGTCGTGATGTTCCTCGAGGAGTCGGGCGTGCTCGACGAGCAGACCGCGACCGCGGAGGCGGCGATCGAGCTGATCGAGCGCGAGGGGATCGAGAACGCCCCGTACGAGACGTCGCTCGTGCGCGAGGACGGCGTCTACATCACCGTCCGCGCCGTCGAGCCCAAGACGGGCCTGGCGCGCGTGCTGCCGATCCCGCGGCGGCTGTTCGACAGCCAGGACTTCCGCAACTTCACGCGCGTGCACGGCCAGCTCGTCGAGCTCGCGGGGCGCGCGCCGTTCACGGTGAAGCTCGGCGACGCCGCCGAGGAGGCGCTGTCCTTCCAGGCGCTGCGCGAGGCGATCCTGACCGTCGCGCAGAAGGGCATCTCGCTGCAGCGCTTCAAGGGCCTCGGCGAGATGAACGCGTCGCAGTTGCGCGACACGACGATGGACCCCGCGACCCGCACGCTGGCCCAGGTCGGCATCGAGGACGCCGCCCAGGCCGACCTGATCTTCTCGACGCTGATGGGCGACATGGTCGAGCCGCGCCGGCAGTTCATCGAGGACAACGCGCGCCTGGTCACGAACCTGGACGTGTAGTGGTGCTTGGTCTCGCGACACCCCGGACGGAGCGCTAGATGTCGTCGATCGACATCCTCGGCGGCGGCAACATCGAGCCGCGCGCGCTCGAGGACGAGATGCGCTCGGCGTACCTGGACTACGCCATGTCGGTCATCGTCGGGCGCGCCCTGCCCGACGTGCGCGACGGCCTCAAGCCGGTCCACCGGCGCGTGCTGTTCTCGATGTCGGAGAACGGACTGGGCCCGACGCGGCCCTATCGCAAGTGCGCGTCGATCGTCGGCGACGTGATGGGCAACTACCACCCGCACGGCGACTCGGCGATCTACGACGCGCTCGTGCGGCTCGCGCAGGACTTCTCGATGCGCTACGAGCTCGTCGACGGGCAGGGCAACTTCGGCTCGATCGACGACGACCCGCCGGCGGCCATGCGCTACACCGAGGCGCGCCTGGCGCGCATGGCGATGGAGATGCTGCGCGACCTCGACGCCGACACCGTCGACTTCGTGCCCAACTACGACGGCCGCAAGCAGGAGCCGGTCGTGCTCCCGGCGCGCTTCCCGAACCTGCTCGTCAACGGCTCCTCGGGGATCGCCGTCGGAATGGCGACGAACATCCCGCCGCACAACCTGCGCGAGGTCGTCAACGCCGTCGTTGCGTTCATCGACAACCCGGCGATCGACACGGCCTCGCTGATGGCGCACCTGCCCGGGCCGGACTTCCCGACGGGTGGCATCATCCTCGGCCGCCAGGGGATCCTCGACGCCTACGAGACCGGCCGCGGCCGCGTGCGGGTGCGCGGCAGGGCGCACACCGAGGACGTCGGCCGCGGGCGCGAGGCGATCATCGTCACCGAGCTGCCCTACGCGGTCAAGAAGGGCGGCGAGAACGGGCTCGTCATGAAGATCGCCGAGCTCGTGCGCGAGAAGAAGATCAGCGGCATCGCCGACCTCGAGGATCACTCCTCCGAGCGCGGCGGGATGCGGATCGTGATCACGCTCAAGCGCGACGAGATCCCCGACGTCGTCCTCAACCAGCTCTACAAGCACACCGCCCTGCAGGCGACCTTCGGCGTCAACGTCGTCGCGCTCGTCGACGGCGTCCCGCGGACGCTGTCGCTGCGCGAGGTGATCAAGCACTACGTCCACCACCAGCGCGAGATCATCGTCCGGCGCACGAAGCACGAGCTGCGCGTCCTCGAGCGCCGCGTGCACGTCCTCAGGGGCCTGCTGATCGCGCTCGACAACCTCGACGCGATCATCGAGCTGATCCGCGCGTCGCGCGATCGCGACGGCGCGCGCGAGGAGCTCGTCGCGCGCTTTGCGCTGACGGCGATCCAGGCGTCGGCGATCCTCGACCTGCGCCTGTCGCAGCTCACCGCGCTCGAGGCCGGTTCGATCAAGACCGAGCACGACGACAAGGTCGAGCGGATCGGCGAGCTGCGCGAGATCCTCGGCAGCGAGGCGCGCGTCTACGAGATCGTCCGCGAGGAGCTCGAGGAGATCGCCGAGCGCTTCGGCGACGAGCGGCGCACGCTGATCACCGACTCCGAGGACGAGATCGGCATCGAGGACCTCATCCCCGAGCAGCAGATGGTGATCACGAT
>JAHWJE010000420.1 GCA_019348575.1 Actinomycetota bacterium
CGACCGCCGCCGCCCGGCCGACCATCGCGCAGATCCGTGACCTCACCAAGGACTCCGGCGAGCTGTCGACCAACCTGGCCTTCGTGCTCGAGCACCTCGACGACCGGCGCAACGCCGTGGAGAAGGACAAGGACAGTCCCGGCGGCGAGGGGTACACCGGCCTCGAGGCGCTCCTGCAGTACCCCTTCGACCAGTCGCAGGCGATCAACATCTTCGATCAGCGCGGCTACCTGCTCAAGCTCAACGCGCTGATCAACGAGTGCTCCGGGTACACCGACGCCGAGGAGGCGCGCGAGGAGCCCGAGCGCACGCAGCGCTGCTCGCAGGCGCTCGGCCCCAACCAGCCGGGCATCACGACGGGCGCGGTCTCGCAGACGACGCCGGACAAGCCGAGCAGGCGGCGCGCGCGCGCGCCCGGCGCCCCGCAGCACAGCCCCCCCGAGCGCAACGCGCCGCAGGTCACCGGCACCGCGCCGCCGCCGCCGCGGTCGCTGCTGCCCGATCCCAAGGACCTGCTCGACAAGCTGCTGCCCGAGCTTCCGGACGTGCCCGACCTGCTGCCGCGCAGCGGCGCGCGGTCCCCCTCGAGCTCGTCGGACGAGAGCGAGCGCAACCTCCTCGACTACCTGCTGGGACCATGAGAGCGCGCCGCCGGCCATCCGTCGCGTCCAACCCGGTCTTCGTCGGGGCCGTCACGGTGCTCGTCGTCGTCGTCGCGGTGCTGCTGGCGTACCGCGCCAATCAGGGGCTTCCGTTCGTGCCGACGTTCGAGCTCAAGGTCGACACCCCCGACGCCGCCCGCCTCGTCGTCGGCAACGAGGTCCGCGAGGGCGGCTTCCGGATCGGGCAGGTGACGAAGATCGAGCCGCTGGCCGGGCCCGGCGGTGGCGCGCAGCTCACGCTGAAGCTCGACAAGGCGGCCGTGCCGCTGCCCGCGGACAGCACGATCCGCATCCGCCCGCGCTCGGCGCTCGGGCTGAAGTACGTCGACCTCATCCGCGGCGAGTCGGCGACGGCGCTGCAGGAGGGCGAGGTGATCGCGACGCGCGGCGACGCCGTCGGCCCCGAGCTCGACGACTTCTTCTCGATCTTCGACGAGCGCACGCGCGAGAACGTCCGGCGCAACCTCGACTGGTTCGGCTCCGGGGTCGCGGGGCGCGGCAGGGCGATCAACCGCACGCTCGGCGCGGCGCCGCCGCTGCTCGGCGACCTGCCCCCCGTCATGCGCACGCTCTCGGACCCCGACACGCGCCTCACGCGGCTGCTCGACGAGAGCGCCGACGTCACGCGCGTGCTGGCGCCGCTGTCGGACACGCTGGCGCGCGGCTTCAGCGGGATGGCCGACACCTTCGAGGCGCTGTCGCGCGACCCGCAGGCCCTGCGCGACACGATCGAGCGCTCGCCCGCGACGCTCGAGGTCGGGATCGAATCGCTGCCCGCGACGCGGCCCCTGCTGGCCCGCCTCGCGGCGATCTCCGACGAGGTGCGCGGCACGGCGCGCGCCGTGCGCACGAGCGTGCCCGCCGTCAACCGCGCGCTCGCCGCCGGCACGCCGGTGCTCCGGCGCCTGCCGGCGTTCACGAGCGATCTGGACGACTCGCTGCGCGCGCTGCGCGACCTCTCGCGGTCGCCCACGACGGACATGGCGCTCGGCGGCCTGACCGGCACGATGCGCACGCTGAACCCGACGCTCCAGTGGGCGGGCCCGCACGTGACGGTCTGCAACTACTTCACGTACTGGTGGACGTACCTCGCCGACCACCTCTCCGACGAGGACGCGACCGGCACCGTGCAGCGCGTCCAGGTCAAGATGGCGCCGATCGAGCAGGAGCACTCGCTGACGTCCTTCGGCGCCGAGGAGCCGGTCAACGGCGGCAAGATCGACCCCGTCCAGCACGCGCTGTTCGGCGATGCCGCCGCGCTGCACGACCAGGGCCCCGCCGCCGCGGTCACCGCCGCCGGCGAAGCCGACTGCGAGTCGGGTCAGCGCGGCTACCCCGAGCGGCTGGCGAGCGGCTTCCCGGCGAAGTACAAGATCGCCCTCGACTCGCGCACGCCGGGCGCGCAGGGGCCGACGTACAGCGGCCGCGCCCGCGTCCCCGAGGGCCAGTCCTTCTCGTCGGAGCCGACCGGCATCGCGCCATCGGTGCTGCCGTGATTCGTCCTGTGAGTCCGAGTCGGAGGACGGATCACCGGTGAGAGAGCGCGGACCGAGCCCCTTCGCCGTCGGGATCGCCGTGATCGTCGTCGCGATCGTGGGGACGTACCTCGGCTTCGCGAAGGACATCCCGCTGGTCAACG
>JAHWJE010000421.1 GCA_019348575.1 Actinomycetota bacterium
CGATGGCCGATGCGGCCCTCTTCGTCGGATTCGGGCAACCGGCCCGGGCCCGCGAGCAGCAGGCACTCGAGCTCTTCAACCGGGCGCTCGCCCTGTACTCCGACCTGCAGGCGCGCGGCGACATCGAGAGCTTCGAGCCCGTGCTGCTCGATCCCCATGGGGGCAGCCTGGCCGGCTTCCTCCTGCTGCGCGGCGAGGGCGAGCGGCTCGACCGGCTGCGCCGCGATGCCGAGTTCAGACTGAGGGGCGCGCCCTCAGGCCGGGACCGGCGCGCCCGCCAGGCGGTCCGCGAGTGCCACGAGGGCCTTCACGCCCGGCGAGTACGGGTCCAGGTCGATCGGCGCGACCCCGTCGCGGTCGGCGCTGGCGATGGTCGCGTCCTCGGGGATCACGATCAGCTCGCGGTCGGGGATCGCGGCGCGGATGGCGTCGAGATCGGAGTCATCGCGGACGCGGTTGGCGAGCACGATCACCTCCGTCTTGTCGGCGGCGATGGCCACCGCGCGACGCGCCACCTCGAGAGCCTTCGCGGTGGGGTTGGCGACCACGAGGACCACGTCGGCGTTGCCGGGGGCCAGGCGGAGGACCGTGCCCAGGCCGGCCTCCAGGTCGCAGATCACCGTGCGGCCGCCGTCCTCGAGCTCGCGCAGGAGCTGGTCGGGGGAGACACCGCAGCACTGGCAGCCCGGATTCTCCGTCTCGATCCGGTTGGCGACCACGAGCCGCACGCCGTCGGGAGCGTCGGCGGCGACGATCGCGGCTCGCGTCTCCTCGACCTTCGCCGACGGCGCCAGCAACGGATAGGACATCGCGTCGTAGCCCGGCCAGCGACCCACGTCACCGTCGCGGATCATCACCATCGCCTTCGTGAAGGCGCCGGTCACGTCGCGGACGGATCGGTCCAGGACCTGGAAGGTGCGACCGGTGACCTTCACCAGCGCGGGCGGCAGGGTCTCGGGCAGGTACGCCGGATTCGGGTTCTCGGCGAACGCCAGCTCGAGCGCCTCCACCGCCGTGCGCAGCGTGGCCTTGCCGGCGTCCAGGTCGCCGGCGTAGCCCGGTGAGAGCGTCAGCGTGGTGACGCCGCTGCCGGCGAGCTCCTGCATCTTCTCCGCGATCCGCTCCTTCGGGCCGAGCAGCGCCGTGGCGTCGAGGAACTCGTACGGCACCGCGGCCGCGGCGCCGTCGTAGTCGCGGGACAGGTAGCGGTCCTGGATCTCCTTGGCGGCGTGCTCGAAGCCCATCCGGGACGCCAGCTGGTTGTAGAAGTTCTTCTCCCGGCTGCCCATGCCGCCGACGTAGAGGGCGGCGTACCAGCGGATCGGGTCGGCGCAGGCTCGCGGGTCGTCGCCGATCACGATCGGCACCGTCGGCACGACGTCGAAGCCGTCGAGGGTCTTGCCGACCTTCGCGCGGCCGGCCTCGATCGACGCGAGCTGGTCCTTGGCGAAGTCGGGCGAGTAGAAGATCGCCAGCCAGCCGTCGAAGAGCTCACCGGACAGCTCGAGGTTCTTCGGGCCGACGGCGGCGAGGTACATCGGGATGTGCTCGCGCACCGGGTGCACCGTCAGCTGCAGCGCCTTGCCCGGGCCGTCGGGCAGCGGCAGCACGTAGTGCGAGCCCTCGTAGCGGACCTTCTGCCGGGACAGGGCGAGCTTGACGATGTCGCTGTACTCACGCGTGCGGGCCAGCGGCTTGTCGAAGCGCACGCCGTGCCAGCCCTCCGACACCTGCGGGCCGGAGACGCCGAGCCCGAGCCGGAAGCGGCCGCCCGACAGCGTGTCGAGGGTCGCCGCGGTCATCGCGCAGTTGGCCGGCGTGCGACCGGGGATCTGGAAGATCGCCGAGCCGATGTCGATGCGCTCGGTCTGCGCGGCGACGAAGGACAGCACCGTCGGCGCGTCGGAGCCGTAGGCCTCGGCGGTCCAGACGGAGTCATACCCCAGGCGCTCCGCCAGCAGCACCCGCTCCACCGGCACACGCATCTCCGCGCCGGAGTACCCGATCGACATGCCGAGCTTCATCGCGTTCCACCTTCTGGTTGGATTGCCGGCCTCGTCCGCGCGCGGCGCCGGTCGCAGCCCGGGGGCTTCGAGGCGTCGTGTCGGCCGGCGTCGAGGTCGGCTTCGCGCAATAGAGACCGGCGACCCGTCACCGCACGGCTGCGGGTCTGGCTGCGCCCGGTGCCGCCCGGCGGCACAACGTCCGCCGGCCCGGGGTCCGTCTGTGCCTGCCTAGCGGGGTCAGTCGTGGCCTGGGTCGATCTGCTGGGCGAGGTACTGCTGCTCCC
>JAHWJE010000422.1 GCA_019348575.1 Actinomycetota bacterium
AACTTCTCCTTTGCCACTTTCGGTTCGCTCCTCTGCGTCTGTCGATGAACTGGATGAAACTATCGAATCTGGGTGCTCAGGCGAGGGCCGGCTCGCCCATCCGGTGCTCGACGAGCTTCTCCGCGATCCCGCCCGGTACTTCCTCGTAGCCGTCGAACTGCATCGTGTAGCTCGCGCGGCCCTGCGTGTTGGAACGCAGGTCGTTGACGTAGCCGAACATCTCGCTCAGCGGCACGCGGCCGGTCACCGCGAGCGCGTTGCCGCGCCGCTCCTGGCCCTCGATCCGCCCGCGCCGCCGGTTGAGGTCTCCGATGACCTCGCCGAGGAAGTCCTCTGGTGTCACGACCTCGACCGCGAACACCGGCTCGAGCAGGACGGGCTTGGCACGGCGCGCCGCCTCCTTGAAGGCTAGCGAGCCGGCGACCTTGAACGCGATCTCCGACGAGTCCGTCTCGTGGTACTTGCCGTCGACGAGCGTCACGCGGATGTCGACCATCGGGTAGCCGGCCTTCACGCCCGTGTCGAGCGCCTCCTCGACGCCCTTCTCGACCGCCGGGATGAACTCCGTCGGGACCGAGCCGCCCTTGATCTTCGAGACGAAGTCAAAGCCCTCGCCCGGCGCCGGCTCGATGTCGATGTAGACGATGCCGAACTGGCCCGAGCCGCCGGTCTGCTTGACGAAGCGGCCCTCGACCTTGCGCGCGGTGCCGCGGATCGTCTCGCGGTAGGAGACCTGCGGGCGCCCGACGTTGGCCTCGACCCTGTACTCGCGCTTCATGCGGTCGACGAGGATCTCGAGGTGCAGCTCGCCCATGCCGGAGATCTCGGTCTGGCCGGTCTCCTCGTTGGTGGCGACCTGGAACGTCGGGTCCTCCTCGGCGAGGCGGCCCAGCGCGACCGACATCTTCTCCTGGTCGGCCTTCGTCTTGGGCTCGACGGCGACCTTGATGACGGGCTCGGGGAAGTCGATCGTCTCGAGCTTCACCGGGCGGGCAGGGTCGCACAGCGTGTCGCCGGTGACGACCTGCTTGATGCCGACCGCGGCGGCGATGTCGCCCGCGTAGACGGCGTCGACCTCCTCGCGGTCGTTGGCGTGCATGACGAGCAGCCGGCCGACGCGCTCCTGGCGGCCGGTCGAGACGTTGAGCACCTTCGAGCCCGCCTCGAGCTTGCCGGAGTACACGCGGAAGTAGGTCAGCTTGCCGACGAACGGGTCGGCCATGATCTTGAAGCCCAGCGCGGCGAACGGATCGCTGTCGTCGGGCTGCAGGACGATCGGCTCGGTGACCTCGCCGTTGCGGTCGACGAGCATGCCCTCGATCGGCTTGACCTCCAGCGGCGAGGGCAGGTAGTCGAGCACCGCGTCGAGCAGCGGCTGGACGCCCTTGTTCTTGAACGCCGAGCCGCACAGCACCGGCGTCATCTCGATCGAGAGGGTCGTGCGGCGGATCGCCGCCTTGAGCGTCGCGATCGGGATCTCCTCCTCGGCGAGGTACAGCTCGGCGATGTCGTCGTCGAGGTCCGACAGCTTGGCGAGCAGGTTCTCGCGCGCCTCCGCGGCGGCGTCGGCGCAGTCGTCGGGGATCTCGACGACCTCCTGCTCCTTGCCGAGGTCGTCCTTGTAGAGGATCGCCTTCATGCCGAGCAGGTCGACGATGCCCTTGAACTGCGACTCCGAGCCGATCGGGATCTGGACCGGGACGGCGTTCGCGCCCAGGCGCGTCTCCATCGTCCTCACCGAGCCCTCGAAGTCCGCGCCGACGCGGTCCATCTTGTTGATGAACGCGATCCGCGGCACGGCGTACTTGTCGGCCTGGCGCCACACGGTCTCGGACTGCGGCTCGACGCCGGCGACGGAGTCGAACAGCGCGATCGCGCCGTCGAGCACACGCAGCGAGCGCTCCACCTCGACGGTGAAGTCGACGTGGCCCGGCGTGTCGATGATGTTGATGCGGTGCTCGCGCCACTCGCAGGTCGTCGCGGCCGACGTGATCGTGATGCCGCGCTCCTGCTCCTGCTCCATCCAGTCGGTTGTCGCTGCACCTTCGTGAACTTCACCGATGCGGTGAATACGACCGGCGTAGAACAGAATGCGTTCGGTCGTAGTCGTCTTGCCGGCATCCATATGGGCGGCGATGCCGATGTTGCGTGTGAGGGATAAATCGTTAGCCACTGCTCTACTCCTTCTGACGGGACTGGATGTATTTTTAGACCGTGAGGACGAAACCTTCGGGTTAGACCTGGAGGGGCCGACTAAAGTACTTTGGTCCGGCGTCGGTGAAAAG
>JAHWJE010000423.1 GCA_019348575.1 Actinomycetota bacterium
GGCATTTCGGCAAGGGGGCGAACCGCGGCGTCGTCGACCGGGAAGTACTTGAAGTCGACCGCGTACAACTCCTTGAACTGCTTCAAATGCTCGATGCCGGCCGCCGTGATCTTCGTCTTCTTCAGCGTGAGCCACTGCAACGATTCGATCGGCGTCAAATGCGTCAGCCACACGTCGTTGACCTGCTCGCCCGAGAACGACACGACCCGCAGATCGGCGATCAGCCCGAGCGCCTGTAAGTCGTCGTCCGTGCCGCGCCAGTCGGGGCCGATCTCCAGGCTGTGGGCCGCCGGCAGGAAACCCGCCCCAATCACCACCGTCTGGTTCGTGAACTTCGCCCCCAACTTTTCCAAGCGGTCGATGGCCTGGGAGCGGCGGACCTCGACGATCGCGGTGACCAGCGCGGCCGCCCGCGTCGCGACGGCCGCCGTCGGGCCGATCCTGTACGTCACCGGGGAGGAATCGGCGGCGCAGGTACGTGGTCGCGCGGAGCGGATCGACGCGGTCGTCGAGGCCGCCAAGCAGCTCTACCGTCCCGTCACCATCCGACAGACCCGGCGCGCCGAGCGCCTGTCGCCGCAGGACTTCGTCGCCGTCTTCGAAAGACTGCGCCGATGACCGTCCTGACGACCGAGGCCCGGGCGAAGATCAACCTCTGCCTGTTCGTGGGGCCGCGCCGCGGCGACGGGCGCCATGAGGTCGTGACGCTGATGGACTCGCTGACGCTGTGCGACCAGGTGCGGATGGAGACCGACGCGCCGGGCGCGATCGAGGACGAGGTGCTCTGCCGGGGGGTCGAGGGCCCCAACCTCGCCGCCGCCGCGCTGCGCGCGTTTCGCGAGATGACGGGCTGGAACGGCCCGCCGGTGCGGCTGGAGATCGACAAGCGGATCCCCGTCGCGGGCGGAATGGGAGGCGGCTCGGCCGATGCGGCCGCCACGCTTCGGCTCGCCAGCCAGGCGGCGGGGGTCGGCGACCGCCGGCTGCTGGAGGAGATCGGATCGACGCTCGGCGCCGACGTCGCAAGCCAGGTTCGCGGCGGACTCGTGCTCGCGACCGGCGAGGGCAGCCGCCTGCGGCCGCTGGACGTCAGCCTGCCCTACAGCGTCGTCGTCATGCCGATCGACGTCCGGCTCTCCACGGCCGACGTCTATGCCGAGGCCGACCGCCTCGGGCTCGCACGCGAGACGCTCGACCTGGCCCGTTCGCTGACGCGCGTCCAGGCCGCGCTCTCGGCCGAGACGATCCTCGAGCACCTCCACAACGACCTGCAGGACGCCGCGCGATCGCTGTGCCCGCAGATCGACGAGGCGCTTGAGGCCGTCCTCGCCGCCGGCGCCGACCATGCGCTCGTGTCGGGCTCGGGACCGACCGTCGTGGGCGTCTTCGCGGGGCCCGGCCACGCCGATCGCGCAGCGCGCGTCTGCCGATCGATCGCCGACGAGGGCCGCAGCCCGGCGCCTGTGCTGGCACATCCCGCCGGCCCGTCCCTGTGAGCTGACGTCGCGGACGAGCCAGAGCCCGCCTGTCCTGAAACTACGTCACAATCGCTTGTGATGACGAACGCCGCTGCCACGATCCTCATCGCCGGGACGTGCGGCGTGCTGGCGCTCATCGCCTTCGTCTGGCTCATCGCCTGGCCGGCCTGCAGCGCGTACAGCAACGTCTGGCATCGCGCCGCGGCTGCGTTCCTCAGCCTGTACGTCCTCGCCGCACTCCTCCTGATCGGCGCGGCCGGGGGAGCAGCGATCGCGTACTACTGGGATCGCATCGCGGCGTAGCCTGTAACCCATGGCGACCTCCGCCGAGCCGTCGATGGGACTCGATCTTGCCGCGCTGGACGCGATCACCGAGGCGGTCGAGTCCGGCGCGGGGCTGCCCGACGTGGTGCGCGCCGCCGCGCGCGCACTCGAGGCGAGCCTCGTCCTGCTCGATCGCACCGGGTCCGTGCTCGCCGTCGCCGCGCGCTCGCCCGCCGACGAGCGCTCGCTGCTCGACGGCGCCGCCGGCGTCGCGACCATCGAGCTGCGCGTCGCAGACTCGCCCGTCGGGCAACTGCGCATGCGCGCTCGCGGCGAGCCCAGGCCGGCGCTCGTGCGGCTCGTGACCACCCTCGTCGCATCCGAGGTCGAGCGCGTCCGCGCGCCGGCGCGCGCCTCACAGGAGGCCAGCGCCACGTTTCTGCGCGCGATCCTCAGCCGCGACCTGCTCGACGGCGACGAGATCGTCGCGCGCGGAGGGGACCTCGGCATCGACCTGCTGCACGGGGGGAGCGTCGTCGTC
>JAHWJE010000424.1 GCA_019348575.1 Actinomycetota bacterium
CATAGCTGGCCGGCCTTCCTGCCCTCGACGATCATCGTCGCGATCCTGTGGTCCGGCGCCGCGACCTTGATCGGGCTCCTCCTGATCCTGAGACTGCCGCGCCTACACCATCCGATCTTCGCCGTGCCGGGTTTCGAGCGCGCCTCCGAGGACCGCTTCTTCCTGTGCATCCTGGCCGAGGACCCTCGGTTCGAGGCGAGCGCCGCGGCGCGGTTCCTCCAGGCGCTTCGTCCCGCGGCCGTGCACGAGGTGCCCGCGTGAAGGCCGCGGTCGCGCTTGGTCTCGGCGCCGCGTTAGCGCTCGCCGGTTGCGATTCGGCGACGGAGGAGCGTCCCGACGTGAGCGGCGCCCGGGCGGTGATGCGCGACGCGTCGCTGCCGCCCGGCGGCGCGGCGATGAGCGACCCGCTGCTGCGCGAGGAGTTCGCGCGCGACGTCGTGCTCCTGAAGTACGTCGGGATGAACCCGGTCGTCGTCCATGGCGGGGGGCCCGACATCACCTCCTACATGGAGCGCCTCGAGATGCCCGTCGAGTTCGTGTCGGGGCTGCGCGTCAGCAACCCGGCGACCGTCGAGATCGCGAAGATGGTGCTCGTCGGAAAGGTCAACAAGGACATCGTGCTGCGACTGGGCCGCCACGGCCAGCCCGCGGTCGGCCTCTGCGGCGACGACGGGCGGCTGCTGCGCGTCGAGCGCCAGGCCGCGCCCGGCGGCGAGGACATCGGCTTCGTCGGGCGCATCGCGCGCGTCAACGCCGACGTGCTGCATCACATCGCGCAGGACTACATCCCGGTGATCGCGTCGGTCGGCGCCGACGCCGCCGGGGATTCGTACAACATCAACGCCGATGAGGCCGCGGGCGCGATCGCCCGCGAGCTCGGCGCCTACAAGGTCGTCTTCCTGACCGACGTCGCCGGCTGGCTGCGCGACCCGGCCGATCCGGACTCGCGGATCACGCAGGCGGGTGCGGACGAGGTCGAGCAGGCGCTGGGCGAGACCGGCGGCGGCATGCGCCCCAAGCTCCAGGCCTGCATCGACGCGATCCACGGCGGCGTCGCCGCGGCGCACATCATCGACGGACGCGTCGCGCACTCCGTGCTGCTCGAGCTGTTCACCGACGCCGGCATCGGCACGAAGATCCGCCCGGCGACATGAGCCTGGAGGAGTTGCAGGCGCTCGAGCGCGCGCACCTCGTCCCCGCGTACGCGCGCGCGCCGGTGCAGTTCGTGCGCGGCGCCGGCACGCGGCTGTGGGACGCCGACGGCGCCGAGTACCTCGACTTCCAGACCGGGCTGGCGGTGACGTCGCTGGGCCATTCGCACCCCGCCGTCGTCGCGGCGATCCAGCAGCAGGCCGCGCGCCTGCTGCACGTCGGAAACGTCTTCTACACCGAGCCCGGGATGCGGCTGGCCAAGCGCTTGTCGGAATGCTCGCTGGGCGGCAAGGTGCACTTCGCGAACTCCGGCACGGAGGCCAACGAGGCGGCGCTGAAGCTCGCCCGCAAGGCCAGGCCGGGCGGCACGGTCGTGTCGCTGCAGCGCGGCTTCCACGGGCGGACGTACGGCTCGCTGTCGGCGACGCCGCAGGAGTCCAAGCAGGCGCCGTTCGCGCCGCTCGTGCCCGGCTTCGTCTCGGTCGCTCCGACCGCGGACGCGCTCGCGGGGGCCGTCGACGAGCGCACGGCGGCCGTCCTGCTCGAGCCCGTCCAGGGCGAGAGCGGGGTCTGGGTCCTCGAGGACGAGCTGCTGCGCGCCGCGCGCGCGGCCTGCGACGAGCACGGCGCGGCGCTGATCTTCGACGAGGTCCAGTGCGGCCTCGGGCGCACCGGCACGCTGTGGGCCTACGAGGACTGCGGGGTGGTCCCGGACCTCATGACGTCCGCAAAGGCGCTCGCCAACGGCCTGCCGATCGGGGCGCTGATCTGCTCGCCGCGCTACTCCGACGTCTTCGAGCCCGGCGATCACGGCTCGACGTTCGCGGGCGGCCCCGTCGCGTGCAGCGCCGCGCTCGCCGTCATCGACGTGCTGTCCGATCCCGCGCTGCTGGCGCGCGTGCGGGCGCTCGGCGCGCGCCTGGCCGAGGGCCTTGCCGCGCTGCCCGGCGTGGTCGAGGTGCGTGGCCGCGGGCTGATGCTCGCCTGCGACTTCGAGGACGGGGGCGCGCCGGACCTCGTGCGGCGCGCGCTGCTCGAGCAGCGCCTGGTCCTCAACGCGACCGGTCCCGCGACGCTGCGCCTGCTGCCGCCGCTGACGATCGGCTCCGAGA